>PKWT01000470.1:0-5289 GCA_003132125.1 Micrococcales bacterium
CCCCCAACCTTCTGATCCGTAATCAGATGCTCTATCCGTTGAGCTACGGGCGCACGTGTTGCGACTCAGCGGTATCGCCGGGCGCAACGTCGCGAAAGACTACCCGTTGACCGGCCCCGGACGGAAATCCGCGCCCGCCGTCAGATCGGTGCTCACAAAGTCGGGCCCTCGCCACGCAGCCGCTCGACCTCGGACAGGGCCTCGCGCAGCCCGGTGAGCCACTCGTCGGTGTGCTGCCCGACCAGATGCACGCACCATGCGAGCGCCTCAGAACGGGACCTGGCCACGCCGGCGTCCACCAACGTGTCGAGCACCTGGCGCTCGCTCTGGCGCAGTCGGGTCATCGCAGGAACGGCCAGGTGCGTGAACAGCTGGCCGGTCTTGCCGATCCGCGCGCCCCAGGCGATGCTGCGGCCGTACTTGGTCTGAGCCTCGTCGGCGATCCTCATCCGCTGCTCGCGGGTGTCCTCGCGCCAGCGGGTGATCCGCCCCTCCGCCGCCGCAGGCTCGTCACTTTCGGGTGCGGGAAGCTCACCGATCACGGTGATCTCGTCACGGTCGACGGTGACCTTCAGGTCGCCGGTGAACCAGTCGTCAGGGATGCGTCCGGCGAACCAGGCGGCCGCGTCGCTGGCGTCGGGCAGGTCTCCCTGCTGCCAACCGCCGTGCTGCCAACCGCCCGGGCGACCGAAGGGGCCCCCTCGCCGTGGCCCACCTGTGCCCCGGCGACCGGGCGCGCCGGACGGGGTGTGGTGCTCGTGTTTCATGACTGCCTCCGTGCTGACAAACTAACTGGATTACAGCATTACATCAATACAAACCGACCCCGTCAAGGCTGTATTCCGGACGCGTCACCAAGGCGAACTTGAACGACATACGAGACGGCGACTGCTCGCCCATTCCCTCTGGCTCACCCGAGGCCTTACCGTGTCGGAACAAGCGCGTTCACCATTCGTAGAGCCGGATGGCCAAGGACGCCGTGGACACAACCGACCGGCAGGTAGCCCGAAGGGCGCCGCGAAAGGGATGGCCCAACCTCATGACGACCACGGCAGAACCTCAGATCCCGAACGACGGCTCCACCAGCCACGGCCGCCTGGCCGACTGGGTGGCGGAGGTCGCGGCGCTGACCACGCCCGACCGCATCTCGTGGGTCACCGGCTCAGCCGAGGAGTGGACGGCGCTGACCGACAAGCTCGTGTCCACCGGCACCTTCACCCGCCTCAACGAGGACATCAAGCCCAACTCGTTCCATTGCGCCTCCGACCCCTCCGACGTCGCGCGGGTCGAGGATCGCACCTTCATCTGCTCCGTGGACGAGAAGGACGCCGGCCCGATCAACAACTGGATGCCGCCGGAACAGATGAAGACCGTCATGAAGCACCTCTATCGGGGGTCGATGACCGGTCGCACGATGTACGTCATTCCGTTCGTGATGGGACGCCTCAACGCCGAGGACCCCAAGTTCGGCGTGGAGCTCACCGACTCGGCATACGTGGCTGCATCCATGCGCGTCATGGCGCTGTGCGGCACCGAGGTGCTGAAGAAGATCGAGGAGCTCGACGCCGAGTTCGTGCCTGCACTCCACTCCTTGGGCGCCCCGCTCCAGACAGGCGAGAAGGATGTCGCGTGGCCGTGCAACGACACCAAATACATCGTGCAGTTCCCCGAGGAGCGGATGATCTGGTCCTACGGATCGGGGTACGGCGGCAACGCCCTCCTGGGCAAGAAGTGCTACAGCCTTCGTATCGCGTCCGTGATCGCCCGCGACGAGGGCTGGCTCGCCGAGCACATGCTGATCCTCAAGCTCGTCTCTCCCCAGCAGGAGACCCACTACATCGCCGCCGCCTTCCCCAGCGCCTGTGGCAAGACCAACATGGCCATGCTGGCACCGACCATCCCCGGCTGGAAGGTCGAGACGCTTGGTGACGACATCGCCTGGATGAAGTTTGGCAAGGACGGCCGCCTCTATGCCGTCAACCCCGAGTTCGGTCTCTTCGGTGTTGCCCCGGGCACCAACGAGAAGACGAACCCGAACGCGATCCGCACCATCGAAAAGGGCAACTCGGTCTTCACCAACGTCGCTCTGACCGACGACGGCGACGTCTGGTGGGAGGGCTTGGAAAACATGCCGGACCACGCCACGGACTGGAAGGGCAACGACTGGACACCCGCAGACGGCAAGAAGGGCCTCCTGTCCAGCCACCCGAACTCGCGCTACTGCACGCCGATCGACCAGTGCCCGATCCTCGCGCCGGAGTACAACGACCCCGACGGCGTGCCGATCTCAGCGATCCTCTTCGGTGGCCGTCGCAACACCACCATCCCCCTGGTCACCGAGTCCCGCGACTGGGTGAACGGCACGTTCATGGGTGCGACCCTCTCCTCTGAGACCACGGCCGCCGCGACCGGTGAGGTCGGCGTCGTCCGCCGCGACCCGATGGCGATGCTGCCCTTCATCGGCTACGACGCGGGCGACTACTTCGAGCATTGGCTCAACATCGGCAAGAGTGCCGACGCGGCCAAGCTGCCGAGGATCTACTACGTCAACTGGTTCCGTCGCGACCACCACGGGGACTTCCTGTGGCCAGGATTCGGCGAGAACTCCCGGGTGCTCAAGTGGGTCGTTGAGCGCATCGAGGGCCGCGCGACCGCCGTCGAGACGCCGATCGGCTACGTGCCGACCGTGGAGTCGCTCGACACTGACGGACTGGACATGACACTGGGGCAGATCGAGGCGGCGCTGCACGTCTCGACGGACGAGTGGGAGGCCGAGATCCCCCAGATCCAGACGTGGTTCCACAAGTTCGGCAACACCCTGCCGGCAACCCTCATGACCGAGCTCGACGGACTCAAGGCCCGCCTCGGCCTGAAGTAGGCAGCCCCCCGAGAACCCGGATCCGCGGAAGCGTGAGTGAGATCACCAGCGGGAGTGCACGTGGTCCCGGATGTGTCGGTCGTACACCTCGGCCAGCGCGGCCAGCACCGTGCTCGACAGGGGGCTGGTCGAGGCCGCCGCCGCGTTCGACCGCGCCTGCTCTGCGTTTCGCGCGCCAGGGATAACCGTCGTGACACCGGCCTGGTCGATCACCCACCGTAGTGCCAGCTGCGCGGTGCTTTCGCCCCGCGGCGTCCAAGTCGCCACCTCACGTGCGGCCGCGACGCCGACCTCGTACGGAACACCGCTGAAGGTCTCCCCCACGTCGAAGGCCTTGCCGTCCCGGTTGTAGTTACGGTGGTCGTCGGCCGCGAACTTCGTGCTCTCGTCGTACTTGCCGGACAGCAAGCCACTCGCCAACGGGACCCGGGCGATAACCCCGACGTCCGCAGCCGCAGCCGCAGGGAGCAGCTGCTCCAGCGGCTTGCGCCGGAAGACGTTCAGGATGATCTGCACGCTGGCGATGCCGGGCCGCGAGATCGCGACAAGTGCCTGTTCCACGGTTTCCACCGACACGCCGTACGCCGCGACGCGTCCCTCCTCGACGAGGGTGTCCAGCGCGTCGAAGACCCTGTCATCGGCAAACACCAACGCCGGAGGACAGTGCAGCTGGACGAGGTCCAGGGAGTCGACGCCGAGGTTGCGCCGGCTGCGGTCAACCCATCCGCGGAAGTTCTCCAGGGTGTAGGCCTCAGCGACGTGCGGGTCGGCGCGGCGCCCGATCTTCGTGGCCACGGTGAGCTCCGCATTGCGACGCTCGGCGAGGAAGCGTCCGATCAGGGTCTCGCTACGTCCGTCACCATAGACATCAGCCGTGTCCAGGAAGGTGACACCGCCGTCGACGGCGGCATGGAGAACACCCAGCGCCTGCGGCTCATCGACCTGCCCCCAGTCCGAACCCAGCTGCCAGCAGCCCAGTCCGACAACGGACACCCGGCGCCCCGTACGACCCAGTCGACGCATCTCCATAGCTCACCTATCCCTTGACGTAGTTGCCTCAAACGTACGGCGCCGGTTCGAGAAGAGTCCGGCCGCCACGACCACGCGCGATGGGTCGGGCGTTGACGGGGACATACGATGCGCGCATGGCGGAGCCTCAGGTCAGTACCCCGTCCGCGCGCGGCGGAGGCGATCGCCGCCGCTCACCCCGGATGGCCGACGTTGCCACCGTCGCAGGTGTCTCTCACCAGACCGTCTCTCGCGTCCTCAACGACCTCCCGAACATCCGTCCGGCCACGCGCGACCGGGTGCTCGCCGCGATCGAGGAGCTCGGCTACCGACGAAACACCGCTGCCCGGACACTGGTCACCCGCCGATCCGGGACCATTGGGGTGATCACCGCCGACATGGGCCACTACGGTCCGGCCAACATCATGCTGGCGCTCGAATCCGCCTCTCGCGCGGCTGGCTACAGCCTGTCGCTCGCCGGACTCCCCGAGATCACCGCGGCCTCATTGCGGACCGCCGTGGACCAGGTCCTGGACCAGGCCGTCGAGGCGGTGGTGGTGATCGTTGCCCACCAGGCAGCCCTCACCCTCGCGCAGTCGCTGCGCATCGGAGTACCACTCGTTCTGGTCGAGGGCGACCTGTCGGCCACGCCCCTGACGGCAGGGGTCGACCAGATCGAGGGTGCACGCCTCGCCACCAGCCACCTGCTCGACCTTGGCCACGACACCGTGCTGCACCTTCCTGGACCGGCCCACTGGCTGGAAGCGAAGGCACGGCGCCGGGGCTGGCAGATGGTGCTTGAGGAGCACGACAGGCCCATCCCCGAGCTGATGGCCGAGGGCGACTGGTCTTCGCGCAGCGGCTACGAGTCCGGCCGGGTGATGCTGCGCGATCTCCGGCCCACCGCGGTCTTTGCGGGGAACGACCAGATGGCCCTCGGCCTGCTGCGCGCCCTGCACGAGGCGGGGCTGCGAGTGCCCGTGGACGTGAGCGTCGTGGGGTTCGATGACCTCCCCGAGTCGGGCTACTTCGCACCCCCGCTCACCACCGTCCGTCAGGACTTCCGCGAGCTCGGCCAGCGCACCATGGCGCTGGTGCTGCGGGTCCTGGCCGGCGAGGACGACGCGTCGGTGCCGCTGGTCGAGCCGGTGCTCGTGGTCCGTTCGTCCACGGCTGCTCCCGCGCGCTGACCACACGTCGAAAGCTTGGACGGAGTCTTGACACCCCCCATTGTTAGCGTTCACAATCTTGTGAACGCTAACAATGGGCCTCAGTGACACCACCATGAGCGACACGGCTGGCCCCGTCCCGGCACACGCAACGACCACCGGAAAGGCCACCTTGACGTTCCCGTCGCGCCACCGCACGGACGCCGTGGTCATCGGCGTCGACTACGGCACGCT
>PKWT01000470.1:5306-6024 GCA_003132125.1 Micrococcales bacterium
TGCAGGTCGCGGTGCCTGAGGCCCTTGCCTTGTCCGGTGTCGACCCCGCGGACGTCATCGGGATCGGCACGGACTTCACCGCATGCACGATGGTCGCGACTCTGGCGGACGGAACCCCTCTTTGTGAGGTGCCGGAGTTTGCCACCAGTCCTCACGCCTTCGTCAAGCTGTGGCGCCATCACGCCGCGCAGCCGCAGGCTGACCGGATCAACCTCCGTGCCCGTGAGTCCGGCGAAGCGTGGTTGGCGCGTTACGGCGGGCTCATCTCCTCGGAGTGGGAGTTCGCCAAGGGCCTGCAGATGCTCGAGGAAGCGCCCGAGCTGTATGCCGCGATGGACCACTTCGTCGAGGCCGCGGACTGGATCGTGTGGCAGCTGACCGGGACCTACGTCCGCAATGCATGCACTGCCGGCTATAAGGGCATCTACCAGGATGGCGCTTATCCCAGCGAAGCGTTCCTGGCCTCGCTCAACCCCGACTTCGGGTCGTTCGTGAGCGACAAGCTCGACCACACCATCGGCCAGCTCGGCGATCGGGCCGGCGTGCTGACGGCCCGGGCCGCGGGTTGGACCGGGTTGCCCGAAGGCATCGCGGTTGCCGTCGGCAACGTCGATGCCCACGTGACCGCCCCGGCGGCGCAGGCGGTCGAGCCCGGCCAGATGGTGGCGATCATGGGCACCTCCACGTGCCATGTCATGAACGCCACGGAGCTTCACGA
>PKWT01000470.1:6113-7144 GCA_003132125.1 Micrococcales bacterium
TGGACTGGCACAGCGGCAACCGTTCTGTGCTCGTGGACCACGAGCTCTCCGGCGTCGTCGTGGGCCAGACCCTGGCCACCCGCGCCGAGGACACCTACCGTGCTCTGCTCGAGGCCACGGCGTTCGGGACCCGCACCATCATCGAAGCCTTCACAGGCTCCGGGGTTCCGGTGACCGAGCTGGTCGTGGCCGGCGGCCTGCTCAAGAACACCCTCTTGATGCAGATCTACGCCGACGTGACCAACCTGCCGCTGTCCACCATCGTGTCCGAGCAGGGCCCGGCTCTCGGCTCGGCGATCCACGCCGCCGTCGCCGCTGGCGCCTACCCCGACATCCATGCCGCGTCCAGTGCCATGGGTCGATCGGACAAGGCCGTCTACCAGCCCATCGCCGCAAACGTGAAGGCCTACGACGAGCTGTTCGCCGACTACACCGAGCTGCACGACTACTTCGGCCGCGGTGGCACCGACGTCATGCACCGGTTGAAGGCACGCAAACGCAGACTGGGCGAAATGCCATCCAAAACCCCTGCTGCAGAAGGGAACTGACGTGACGTCTTCGCGCCCGGGCACCGTGCCCACCCAGACCAACGTACCCACCATGACCCAGGTACCCAGCGACGCCCGCGACGCCGTCGACGCGCTGCGTCAGACTGTCGCCGACCTGCATGGCGAGCTCACGCGATACGGACTGGTCATCTGGACCGCCGGCAACGTGTCGGCCCGCGTGCCCGGGCACAACCTCATGGTGATCAAACCCTCGGGAGTCGCCTACGACGAGCTGACAGCAGCGAACATGGTCGTCACCGACCTCTTCGGCGCACTGGTCGAGGGCAACCATGCACCTTCGTCGGACACTGCCGCCCACGCCTACGTCTATCGGCACATGCCCGACGTCGGCGGTGTCGTCCACACACACTCGACTTACGCCACGGCATGGGCCGCCCTGGTGCAGCCCATCCCCTGCGTGCTGACCATGATGGCCGACGAGTTCGGCGGAGACGTACCGGTCGGCCCGTTCGCGCTGATCGG
>PKWT01000028.1:0-452 GCA_003132125.1 Micrococcales bacterium
ACGGCTCGGACGCAGTTCCGCGCCGCGCTGGCCGCGTTCCTGGCTCTGGTCGGTCTGGAACGCAAGGCCCGCGGATCCCCGGCCGAGGCCCTGGAGGAGGCGTCCCGGGTGTCCGGGTCGCGACCCTTTGCCCTGATCCACAGCGAGGTCCTGCGTGCGGAACTGGCCGCGCAGCTGCCCTGGGACGCGCTGCGTGACCTCGGGCACCGGATCGGCGTCGACGAGCTGGTCAACCTTGCCGACATCGTCAGTACCGCCGCCGACGGGGCCGCCGTCTTCGACACACTGATGGCCGAGGCCCGCAGCATGCGGCACGCGGACCTCACCGCCCAGCAGACCCAGGCATCCCTGGCCAACGAACGCCTGACCCTGCCCACCGTCTGCTTGTTCGTCTGCTTCGGCGCCCTGTTGGTCTACCCGGCGGCCGCCCGACTCGTCGGCGGCAGCTGACT
>PKWT01000028.1:544-2696 GCA_003132125.1 Micrococcales bacterium
TGACCCTGGAGCAGGCCATCATCACCGCGGTGCTGTCCGGTGCGGCGATCGCGCTGGCCATCGTCGTCGGCAACGCGATTCTGAGCCACTCGGCCAACATCCGCTGACCCGCCCCGACTGCCATGACGACGCCACCAGCACGTTCGCGCCACCGCCGCCGCACGGCGGCGGCGCGATCCTGGCTGGACGCTGCTGGGGGCGCTGCTCATTCCTCCCGACGAGATCTCGGCTCACTCAGCCTGGAGATGGCGATCCTCTTCCCGCTCGTGCTCACCTTGACCTTCGGTGCGCTGCAGGCTGGTTTGTGGTTCGAGGCCCGCAGCATGTGCCAGGCTGCCGCGCAGGCCGGGGTGCGGGCCGGCAAGGTCTTGAACGCGCCTTCCGGGGCGGGGGCCGGCGCGGCCCGCTCCTACCTGGCCGACGTGGCCGGCAGCCTCGTCGTCGGACCCTCGCTCAGCGAGGGTCGAACCGCCGCCACGGTCACCGTCCGATGCTCCGGCCAGGCGCAGAACGTCATCCCGCTGCCCGGGTTCGAAATCAGCGTCACTCAGTCCGCGAACGCCGGTATCGAACGGTTCACTACCAGATGAGACACCTACCTAACATCCGCGCGCGGCGCCTCGCCCGACGAGGTCGAGGTAGCCTGCGCACCGATCGCCGGGACCGCGGCTCGGCGACGCTAGAGCTGTCGATCCTGGCCCCGGTGATGCTGCTGCTCATCGGGTTCGTCGTCGTCGCCGGCCGGGTCGCGGTCGCCGGCGCCGCCGTCACCTCCATCGCCGGAAACGCAGCCCGGGACGCCTCCCTGGCCCGGGACGCCCGGGGGGCTGTCGCGGCGGCGTCCAGCTCGGCCAGGGCTTCCCTGACGGCGCAGGATCTGCATTGCGCGGGCGGCGGCGACGTCGCGGTCGACCCGAGCGGGTTCGCCGGGGCCGCTCGAGGCGGCGGGGGCCAGGCGGTCGTGGTCACGGTTACCTGCCTGGTCAGCTTCTCCGATCTGGGGTTCCCCGGCCTGCCCGGCAGTCGGAGCCTCACCGACCAGGCGGTCAGCCCGATCGACCCGAACCGGGCCGCCACCAGCGGGGGGCTGTCGCCGTGATGCGCTGGAGCCCGAACCCCACCCGCCGCCGTGGCCCGGCCGGCCGGGCGAACCTGGCCACCGTGGCCCGGCCCGCTCTGGTCGCCCGGCTGGGTCACCGAATCCAGTTCACTGTGCGTCCCATCGTCCGGGACCGCGGGTCCATCACCTTGTGGGTGGCGGTCACCTTCGTGGCCATCCTGGCCGTGGCCGGACTGGTCGCTGACGGCGGAGCGAAGATCCGGGCCGGCGAGCGGGCCGACATCGTGGCCGGCGAGGCCGCCCGGGCGGCCAGCTACGCCAGCGGCCCCGACGACACCTCCCGGGTCGCCGCCGCCGCGGCGGCAGCCCGCGGGATCCTCTCCCGCTCCGGGATGGCCGGGTCGGTCGCCGTCGCCTCACCCGGGCGGATCAACGTGACCGTGCATGCCTCGGCGACCGGGCCGATCAGCGGGCTGACCTACACGGTCACCCGCAGCGCCACCGCCCAGCTGCTCCTTGGAGTCCGATCAGGAGGAACCCCATGACCCGGCTCGCCACCATCGCCAAGGGACTCAGCTCAGCCCTGCTGCTGCTCGCCGTCGTCGCCGGCCTGCCAGCGGTGCTGATCCGGATCGGCGCGTTCCCGCGCGCCATCCCGGACCTGCCCAGTCTGTGGCGGTCCGCGACCGGACCCGACCCCGCCGGCCGGGCCGTGTTCGCCGTCCTCGCCGTCCTCGCCTGGGGTTTGTGGGCCGCCTTCACGATCTCTGTTCTGCGCGAGATCGGCGCGGCGATCCGTACCCGCGGCGCCCGCACCGCCCGGCCTGTTCCCGGTTTGGACTGGTCCGCGCGCCCAGCCGCGCTGCTGATCGCCGCCATCGTCGCCATGTTCGTCGCCGCACCGCTGCTGACCGCCGCCGCACCCTACGCAGCGGCCGCCGGCCTTGCCGGGACCGGGTCGGCCGAGGGCCGCCAGCCGACCGCAGCCACCGCGGTCCACCGCCCCGGCCCGGCCCGGCACAGCGGGCAGCCCACCCCCCAGCACCCGGGCGGGGCAGCTGCCGCCGAACGTCAGGATCCGGCGCAAGCTCA
>PKWT01000028.1:2770-2993 GCA_003132125.1 Micrococcales bacterium
AGATCCGTCCCGGCCAGGACCTCACCCTGCCCGCCGACGCCCGCCGCCCCGCCACCTCGAGCTCGGGATCGTCAGCAACGCACGTCACCGTCGCCAAGGGGGACACCCTGTCGGGGATCGCGGCCGAGCACGGCAGAGCGGACTGGCGGACTGTCTGGCTGGCCAACGCCGGCAGGTCGGAACCGGGCGGGAAGGCGCTGACCAACCCCGACCACATCGAGCC
>PKWT01000486.1 GCA_003132125.1 Micrococcales bacterium
AATCGTCTGTCAATAAATTGTCTAGACGACTCTAACCTGACGGTCTCCGGATGGTCGCCTGATGTCTGGTTGGGGTATACCCCAACCAGACATAACCTCGCCGCATCATCCACCGTGAGACCGATCACCCGCAGAGGGTTTGGTCTAGCAGTTGTCGGATGGGTCCGCTACGGTAGACCCGAGTAGACCCGAGTAGACCCGAGATGACTGAAAGGTACCAAGACCATGGCAAAAGATGGAATCTCCTTCGCCGGCACTCCCGACCTGATCGAATGGCTCGAAGGTCGCCGCGACCGCAGCATGACCCAAGAGAGCGCCGGGATTCGGGCCAAGACCGAGCTCGGCCTGTGGCGGGCCGTCCTGAGGGTCGAACTCCAGCGGCAACACTGGACCCTCGCTGAGATGGGGCTGCTCGCCGACGTACACAACGGCGCGATCATCTCCGACGGCGTCGGGATGATCGCCATGGGTGTCATCGACTCCCTCCATGAGTACCCGGGCAGCTACGGGGAGAAGCACGAAGTGGATGAGGACACGATCAAGAAGAAGGTGCTCGACCTGGGCCCGGCCGCAGATAACGCCCTGGCCGACGCGATCGCACGGTGGTGGGCCACCAACGCAGACCACACACGCGAGGGGTGGGCGAGCGTCGGGATCTACGTCCGCGACGAAACCCTCGGCGTGGGTGGCCCCGTCGCGTCCGCGAGGTTCCCTCAGCAGTGAGCCGCCACCGTCGCGCAGATTGCGGCGGAGTTCGGTGTCAGCCGGCCCACGATCTACCGTCACCTCGAGCGGAGCGCTGCTTCGGTCTCCTGAGTCGCGCAGATAGATGTCCGCACTCCTCTGGTGGACTTTCGCACTCTTGGGTTCGGTCTATGCGGCGTAGGCGAGCGTGTCGAGTAGGGCGTCGGTGATTTTCGATTCCTCGGCTCCCGGGCGGGACATGGTGGTAATTCGTTGCGACCACAGCACGCGGCGGAGCGCGGCGAGGGCGTCGAGGAAGCTCGGTGTGGCCTTGGTGGGGTACCAGGGCCGTGGCGTCCAGGTCGCCCCGGTGGGGTGGGTGGTGAGGTACCAGCACCAGATGGTGGCGTGCAGCCACAGGGACAGCGCGGCGGCGCGTTCGGGTCCGCGGCGTTTCCAGGACTGGGGGGTTTGGCCGCCGAGGTCTTGTTTGACGTCGCGGAAGCAGACCTCGATGGCCCAGCGGGCGGCGTAGCGGGAGGCGACCTGGTCGCCGGTGGCGTGCAGGTCGGTGGTGAAGAAGTAGTCGTCGGGGTCACGGACGATGACCAGGCGGACCAGGTCGGTCTTGTTCACTCTGTACCAGAGCACGTCGCGGGTGTGGACCAGGCGGTCTCGGGTGGCGCCGCGGACGTCGACGGCGACCTTGTTCCAGGCGCGTTGGGGCAGGGTGTCGCTCAGCTGTGTGGGGGTGGGTAGCCGGTCGCCTCTGGTGCGGGGCCGTTCGCGTCGCCCGGTGCGCGGCGGCGGTGATTCGAACAGGGCCGCGTCGCGACGCATCCTGGAGGTGATCTGGGTTCTGGGTAGGCCGGCACCGGCGAGGGTGGCGTAGGCGCCGTCGGCGACCAGGTGGAAACACCGCTCGGGCAACTACCCGGCGATCTCGGTGATCATCGCCGCGGCGTGGGCGATGGTGGTAGTCGTGTCGTGCTTGTTGTGGACCCGGACGTTGACCGGGACCGCGACCGGGCATCCGCCCCACGGCGGGTGGACCTGCAGGGTGATGACGACCAGGTTCAGGCCGCGGGCGTAGACCACCCGGCGAAGCGTGGAGCGGACCGCGTCTCGGAAGATCCCGGCGCCGTGCACTTTGGGACCGTCGTGGTGGAACAACGTGTCGTCACAGGCCAGCTCGACCGCCCCGGTGGGGCAGAGGCTCGTGACCAGGTGGCAGGTCATGACCCGCCACAGCCGGTTCATCGACCAGGCGCCGTCGCGGCGTTCCGGTGGTAGGCGTCGTGGGCGCGACGCCCGGCCGGGTCGGCCACGGTGATCATCGCGGTGATCGTGCGCCGGCCAGGGCGCAGACCCACCCAGCCATCAGGTCGGTGAAGATCGCGAAGCTCGGGGCGGTGAACCCCGCGCGGGTCAGGCCGAGCAGCGCACCGAAGCCGGTCACCGGCCCCGTCGCCGTTCGGCGCGTTCGGCGCGTTCGGCGGCGACCCGTTCGGTCAACGCGGCCAGGCCGGTGCTGGCCTGCTCCTCCAACTCGGTCTTGGCGGCGCGATAACCCTCCAACGCCGCGGTGACCGCGTCCACGTCGGACTCGGCGAGCATCACCACCCGGGTGCGACCGTGCTCGGAGTAGCTCAACGCCGGCGCCTCATGACGTTGGTCTCCTTGCGCACAGTGGCAGCTCGGCTTCCCGCAGCGGCGACGCAACGTGACCAGTGAGCCGCGCAGCATCCGCGGCACCCAGGTCCTCTTCGACGTCATCAGTGTCATCATCCCCACCCTCTCTGTTTGTGATTACACAAACAGACTGGCGTACACATGACCAACATCCAGGGATCCGTACAGGCGTGTCCCCCGCGCCATGCCCGCGGGACTCATAAACCGCTCAGCTCGGCGCAGTCACGAGCTCAAGAGTGTGAAAGTCCACCGTAAAGCACCTTGTTGCTGGGGTCGGCGAAGTCCCGGATCGGCATGCCGGCTGATGCGCCGTCCATGATCTGCTTCCAGATCGGGGCGGCGATGGTGGCACCGAAGACCTGGCCGGAGTAGAACGTCTGGCCGACCTTGATGTTCCTGAGAATGGTGTTGTTACCAGGGTCGTCGGGCGTGCCGACCCAGACGGCGGTGGACAGCTGGGGGGTGTAACCGACGAACCAGGTCTCGTTGCTGCCATCGGAGGTGCCAGTCTTGCCGGCCGCGGGGCGTCCACCGTCGAGGCTGTTGCCATAGCCGGTGCCCTGGGTCAGGACGGTCTTGAGGATCTTGGTGACACCGTTGGCCACGTCCGGCTCGAGGACCTTCTTGCACTGGTTCACCGGCAGCTTGAGCGCCTTGTGGTCGCTGGTCGTGATCGCGAGCACCGGTGAGGGCACGCAGTACGTGCCACCGGAGGCGACCGTGGCGTAGGCCGAGGCCAGGGTCAGCGGCGAGACGCTGTCCGAGCCCAGGGTGACCGGGGACGGCCATCCCTGGATGGGCTTGCCGGTGCCCTGGTGCAGTCCCATCTGGGTCATCAGGTCACGGACCGAGCAGGCCCCGAGCTGGGCGACGAGCCCGGCGAACGCGGTGTTGACCGAAAACGCTGTCGCGTCGGTCAGGCTGATCGGACCGTTGCGCGTGCCCTCATCGTTGCGGACCGCCCAAGGCGTGTTGCCGACGGTGCACGCGTCATGGAAGTCGGACTTGGTGAACAGCGCAGGGTGCGTGGCGTTGGCGGGCTTGGCGAAGATGATGGAGTTGATCGGCATGCCGGAGCGCAGCGCCTCAGTGACGGCAAACATCTTGGCGGTCGAGCCGAATGCGAAGCCGCCGGAGCTACCGTACTTGGAGTCGACCGCCCAGTTCACCTCGGTCTTGCCGCGCGACTTCGTGTTGGAGAAAGTGGTGTTCTGCACGATGGCCAGTACGTGGCCGGTCCCTGGTTCAACGATGGCGGCGGCGGCGCCAATGTCCACCTTTCCCATCATCGAGCCGATCGGGACCTTGGCAATGAGGTCCTTCTGTGCGACCGCCTGCATCTTGGGGTTGAGGGTCGTCTGGATGGTCAGCCCGCCTCGGTTGATCGCATCGTTGCGTTCCTTTGTCGTCTTACCCAGCGCCGGCTGCTCCAGCAACCACGCCTTGACGTAGCTGCAGAAGTACGGGTACGGCGAGAGCGCGCACGAGCTCTGGGCGGGTTGGGGGTGGGTCACCATCTTGGTCTTCTTGGCGACGCTCCAAGCCTTCTCGGTGATCAGGTTCAGGGCGTACATCCGGTCGAGCACGACGTTGCGGCGGGCGAGCGCCTTGGCGGGGAAGTGGA
>PKWT01000209.1 GCA_003132125.1 Micrococcales bacterium
GCTGCGGCCGGTCGCAAAGCGGGTCTCTTTGCCGACGATGTCCATGTCGGCGACGTAGGTGCCCACGTCGCACGCGGTGACGTAGCGGCCGCCCAGACTCTCCACGAAGCGGCCGTACGCACGCAGCAGCGCCTCGCTCTTGTCCGTTGCGGGGTCACCGATGATGACGGCCTTGCCGCCACCGTGGTCGAGGCCGCACAGCGCGTTCTTGTAGGCCATGGCGCGCGAAAGCTGAAGGACGTCCTGGAGGGCTGCCTGCTCCGTCTCATAGGGGTAGAAGCGCGTGCCCCCCAGTGCCGGCCCCAGCGCCGTGGAGTAGATGCTGATGATCGCGCGCAGGCCCGTGGCCTCGTCGTGACAGTACGCGACCTGTTCGTAGTCCAGCGGGTTGAGGGGGGCGGCAGGCGGAAGCGCAGGCATGGATTCAGCCTATGCCGGGCGCCGACGCCGGGCGGGTTCGACCTGGAGGACGTCGTCGGATGGGCCGGAGAAGCACATCTCGGAACAGTAGTAACTAGTCATTTCGGACATACGGATATCACCCATTCGGGACGTTCCCTTTGTGGGGCAGATGGACGAAACTGGACATACCAGAAATCCGCGCCACCCAGATCAACCCAGCACTCGGAGGACCAATGACCAGTCGCGCTGTTGAAGCCGAGGCACTGCTGACCCCTGCCGAGGTTGCAGCACTTTTCAGGGTCGACCCCAAGACGGTCACTCGCTGGGCCAAGGCTGGGAAGCTGACTTCCCTGCGGACGCTCGGCGGTCACCGGCGCTACCGTGCAGAAGAAGTGCGCGGGCTCCTTGGCGGCACGGAGATCGCTTCCTGACGTTGAACCGCTGATCGGCCCCAGAGCCGATCACGCTTGAGCCGACTAACGCTCGAGCCGATCAACCGCGCGCCCCGTCCCGTGGCCTTCCACGAACGTCCCGCTGGCGCCGAACGCCGCTCGTCGGGTGCCGCGGCGCAAGCTGGCGAGCACTGGCCTCCCGGCGACCATCACCAGCACGGCGGTCAGCACTCCTCGCGGGAGGTCCCAGCCAAGGCTGGTGGCCAGGTAGAAGGTTCCGTAGCGCGACAGGTTGGCCGCCACCGGGTCGCCCGGCACGAAACCCATGCCTGCTGGTGCTCCGGACGCGAGGAAGGGCCAGAACCACAGGTTCATCAGGAGGCCGAAGACCAGGCCGGCGACCAATCCGTAGCCCGCCAGCATCGCCCGCTCGGTGCGTCCGCTCGCTCGCGGCAGGCAGCCCGCGCCGAAGCCGACCCAGCCGGCCGCGATCATCTGGAACGGTGCCCACGGGCCGACCCCCCCTGTCAGGAAGGCGCCGACCAGCACCGCCAGAGCACCGAGCACGAAGCCCACTCCGCGCCCGAGGACCCTGCCGGCAACGACCAGCAGAAAGAACATCGGCTCCAGCCCGGCGGTCCCGGCGCCGAGCACTCGCAGCGCTCCGCCGGCGGCGGCGAGCACTCCGAGGACCGCGACGGTCTTGGCGTCCAGGCCTCCGTCGGACAGCTCGGCTACGACCAGGGCGGCCAGCAGCGCGATGATCAGGACGAACAGCCACGGGGCATCCGCGTTGTGCGACAGACCTGATCCGGGCTGTGCCAGGAAGGGCCACAGGAACGCGACCAGTCCGACGAGGGAGGTCGCCGCGAGGGTGGCGGCGGCTCGCCACCGGACCGCAAGGACCGGTCGATTCGGGACGGGCGGCGTGGTCACTAGACCGCCAGCGGCGGGGGCTGGACCAGCGCAGCCGCAACATCCGCCACGGTCAGCCACGGTTGCGGGTGCATCACCTTGGCCACCTGGGGAGCGAAAGCGGGCGACCCGGCCAGCACAACGTCGGTCGGGCCGTCGGTCACCACCTCACCGTCGGCGATGACCACGACCCGATCGGCCAGCTCAGCCACCAGCTCGACGTCGTGGGTGGCGACCAGCACACCGTGCTGCTCGGCCGCGAGCAGACGCAGCGAGGCCACGAGCCGGGTCTTTGCGCCGTAGTCGAGCCCGCGGGTGGGTTCGTCGAGCAGCACCAGAGGTGGCTTTCCGGCCAGCACCACAGCCAGTGCAAGGGCAAGCCGCTGCCCCTCCGAGAGGTCGCGCGGGTGGGTGTTGTCCTCCACGTCTGGCGCCAGGTGCGCCAGAATCGTGCGCGTCGTGCCGGGCGCGGCGTGCATGTCCGTATCCGCGGCGCGGCACTCGCCGCTGACCGTCTCGCCGTACAGCAGCAGGCCCGGATCCTGGGGCACGAGACCCACGTGCTGAACCAGCTGCCGGGGCTTCAGGGATGCGGGGTCAAGGCCGCCGGTGCGCACGCTGCCCAGACGCGCGGGCAGCTGACCGCAGGCCGCGGCCAGCAAGGTTGACTTGCCGGAACCGTTGCGACCCATGAGCGCCACGATCTCGCCCGGGTTCACCTCCAGGTCGATGCCGCGCAACACCGCCCGACGACCGCGGTTGACCACCAGTGCTCGAGCGCTCAGGAGCGCCGTGTGCTGCCTGGACGGGTGAACCGGTTTGACGACCCGAACGGGGGTGCGGCCGGCCAGCTGGAGGCGGATCGGTCCGGCTGCGCGTCGCGCGTCGCGCACCGAGAGTGGCAGCGGCGACCAGCCGGCGAGGCGACCCAGGTCGACGACCGGTGGTGAGACGGGCGACGTGGCCATGGCGGCCGCAGGCAGGTCCGCACGGACCCTGCCGTTCTGGACGACAACGACGCGGTCGGCATACTGCACGACCCGTTCGAGTCGGTGCTCGGCCAGCAGGACGGTGAGCCCGAGGTCATGGACGAGCCGGGTGAGGGCGGCGAGAACCTCCTCCGCAGCGACCGGGTCGAGGGCCGAGGTCGGTTCGTCCAGCACCAGGATCCGCGGGTGTGCGGCCAGGACGCCACCGATCGCCACGCGCTGCTGCTGGCCTCCCGAGAGGGTGCGCAGGGTCCGCTGGCGGACATCAGCGAGGCCGAGCAGGTCGAGCGTCTCCTCGACCCGGCGGCGCATGACATCACCGGTCACACCGAGCGACTCCATGCCGTAGGCGAGCTCCTCCTCGACGGTGTCGGTGACGAAGGCGGCTACGGGGTCCTGGCCGACGACGCCGACGATGTCAGCGAGGTCGCGCGGGCGGTGCGTTCGGGTGTCACGCCCGTCGACGGTGATCCGGCCGCTCAGCGTGCCGCCGCTGAAGTGTGGGACCAGGCCGTTGACGCAGCGCAGCAGGGTGCTCTTGCCGCTTCCGGTGGACCCCACGACGAGCACCATCTCGCCCTCGTCCACCCGGAGGTCGACACCGCGCAGCACGGGCTCGCGGCGATCGTCGAACCTGACCCCGACGTCCTCGAACCGGATCATGAGGTGGCCCCGACGTCCTGGAGCTCGTCCTGGAGCCCGTCAAAGGGACCGATGGCACGCAGCGGAGGCAGCGGGGAGAGCCAGGCCGGCACCAGTGCGACCAGCACACCCAGAGCGGGAAGCCAGGGCAGTATCGGCCACTCCGCCGGCGACGTCTGTACGACCATGCCGGGCACCCCGCGCTGTGCGGCAACCAGCATGAGAACGCCTGCGGCAACACCACATCCGAGCACCAGCCACTCGGGAGTCGCCCACGGGTCGGGCCGATAGCGCGAGCGCGGGTCACGCCGGGCACCGACCGCGAGGGATGCGGTCGCAGCCACCGAGCCAACGATCAGCAGCGGCAGCCCGAGCAGGGGCGCGGGGCTGCCGTCGAGGAGGCCATAGACCCCGGCGATGACGCCGCTGAGGCCGGCGAGTGTCAGCGCGGTTGCCTGTCGGCGTGAGCGGGCGTCGCGGTGCACCGAGCGACCATACCCGCGTGACTCCATGGATGCCGCGAGGTTCAGCGAGCGCTCAAGCGCGCTGTCGAGAACGGGCACAGCCAGCCGGGCCAGCTCGCGAATGCCGCGCCCGCCATGTCCCCTCAGCCGCCGAGCCACGCGGACGCGTCGTGCGTCGTCAACCAGCTGCGGGGCATAGGTGAGGGCGACCACGAGTGCCGTGCCGACCTCATACAGGGTGGCGGGGACGTAGCGCAGCAGCCGGCGCGGGCTGGCGAGCGTGTTTGCCGCACCGATACAGGCCAGCACAGCGGCAAGTCGTGCCCCCTCGTATGTCGCCGCGAGCACACCCTCCAGGGTCACCGGACCGCCGAGTCGCACGCCGCTCGAACCCGACGGCAGTGGGATCTCGGGCAGCGTGAACAGCACGGTGCGCCCGGGCGTCCCGCCCCCGAGCAGCACTTGGAACACCACTCGCAACGTGATGGCGAGCAGGCCGAGCCGCAGGAACGCCCCGAACGGCGAAGCCGCCCCCAGCTCGCGCCGGGCAGCAACGACGTACGCGGCGACCACGACGATCAGGGTGAGCAGCAGCGGGTTGGTGGTTCGGTTGGCGGCCATTGCCAGACCGATGGCCCACGCCCACCAGGCCGCCGGGTGCAGCAGACGCGGCAGCCGGTAGTCGTGGTGGGCGAGGGTCACGGTGGTCTCCTGGCTCGCTCAGTCTTCCGTGGTGTCGCGGCCACGGCGCCACGCCGCGAACCCGAGACCGCCGACCAGGACGACGGCAGCCAGACCGCCGAATAACGGCCAGTTCGGGCTCGTCGACCCATCGTCGGACGAGGTGCCGGAGGATGCCCCAGCGGCGTTGGCGGCCGCGCTCGGTGTCGGGGCGGGGATCGTGACGGCGGTGTCCGGGCTTGCTGCCGCGGCCGATACCGGGTTGACAACTGGGCCACAGCCGGCGGCCGGCCAGCCGTCGATGCCGCAGGTCATCCCCTTTTCCAGGCGCAACGTGGCGCCGGCGGCCACCAAGACATCTGAGCCTGTGGCCTTCTCGGGAACGGCGACGCAGGTGGCGCGGACTGCAGGTGGTGCAGTGCTGTCGGCGCTGTCGGCCGGCCGGCCGTAGTCGATGACCAGGCCGACTCGCTTGGTGCCTGCCGTGACCTTGGTGGCAGCGCACAGGGCGTCGAAGGTCGGCGTCGCACGAGGGTCACGGACGGAGCTCTCGTCGGCAACCGCAAAGCGCCAGCCCTCGACCGCGCCGTCCTTGGGGACGAACTGCGCCGGCCCGGACTGGGCGAAGGCCCAGGCCCCCTTCTCAAGATGGAAGTACCCCCAGTACCGGTAGGCCGCGGCCTGCGCCGGCGCGGCGACGGCCACGGCGGCCAGCATGGCCAGGAAGAGGGTGATGGCGGCGCGATGAACGCGGGCAAGGGGGGCGATACGGGCGGACTTCACGAAATTAGACCTCTCTCGCGGCGGGGCGGGAGGTCGGGGTTCTTGAGCCGCGACGACCGGCTCCGGACCGCAAACCACGGCGGACATCTTGATGGAGCCTTGTGCCCACGATCCGGTGCTCCGGCTCGCCGCGTGGCTCCAGTACAGGCCCATGTGAGGGCTGATGACCAGAGGCGGCCTACGGTTGCGGGTCAGCGCCGGTGTCCGACCGGCTTGCCCAGACCGCGGGTGTCAGGTGCTCGAATGTTCCCACGCCCCTCGGAGGGTGTCAAAGCCGACCTCAGGCGTGGGATGAGTCTTCATCCTCGCGACGCATGGCCGGCATCGCGATGGTCGCCAGCAGCCCGAGAAGGATGACAGCGGCTGCGCTGAGCGTCGTGATCCGCGCGGCAGTCACCATGGCCGACTCAGCCGCCGCCTGGACCGCCTGGCCCCCTGGCATCGATCCGAGCTCGGGAATCGCGGCACCCGCGGATCCCCTGACGATTGCCACGATCTGCTGCTGGGACGCGTCATCGAGCCCGGGCACCGCGGCGAGATTGTCGGCGGTCGCGACACCCAGGGTCACGATGAGAAGCGTGCCGAGCAGGGCGATGCCGAGAGCGGATCCCAGTTGGCGGACGGTGCTCTGCAGACCGGAGGCCTGCCCGCTCTGGTGAACCGGGACGTCGAAGAGAATCACGCTGGTCAGCTGCGCGGTGGCCATGCCCACGCCGGCCCCGTACAGGAACAACCAGGCGGCCAGAGCTCCCCCGTTGGCGGTGAGGCTGATGCTCAGGCCGAGCCCGGTGATGGCGACAGCCTCGAGGAACAGCCCGATGCGGACCACGGTGCGACCGCCAAAGCGTCGGGTGAGCTGGGGTGTCCCGCCGGAGATCAGGAAGGTTCCGATCGCGAGGGCGAGAATGAGCAGACCGGTGTCCAGGGCCGAGTAACCGAGAGCGCCCTGGAGGAACAGTGGCAGCGAGAAGAGCATCCCGAACTCGCCCAGTGCCACGATGAGCGCTGCGATGGCTCCGTACCTGAAACTTCCGATACGCAGGAGTGAAAGGTCGAGCAGGGCAGGTTTGTGTGCGCGTGCGCGTGCCCGTTGGACCAGCACGAACGCGGTCAGTGTCAGCGCTCCGAGAACGAGGGCGAGCGGCGCCGGCGAGATCGACCACGTCCAGCTGAAGCCGCCGATCGTGAGCGGTGCGATGGAGGTCCCCCAGCCGTATCGCTGCCCCTCGATCAGGCCGAACACGATGCCGCCCAGCCCNNCAGCACGATCGGGATGTTGATCAAGAACGCCCAGCGCCACGTGAAGCTGGTCGTCAGCCATCCGCCGACCACGGGCCCGACGGCCGCCATACCGCCGATGGTGGAGCCCCAGATCGCGAAGGCGATGCCGCGCTCGCGTCCGGTGAACAGCGCGTTGACTGTGGAGAGTGTCGCGGGCAGGATCATCGCCCCGCCGACTCCCTGCAGCAGGCGTGCCGCGATCAACGTGGTGCCGGAATATGACATGGCAGCAAGGACGCTCGCGACGCCAAAGATGAGAATGCCGATGATGAGCAGCCGGCGGCGTCCGAAGATGTCGCCGATCCGGCCCACGGTGATGAGCAGCGAGGCGAAGACCAGGGCATAGACCGAGTTGATCCATTCGGCGTCCGACGCTGTCAGCGAGATGTCGCGGATCAGAACGGGGAGAACGACATTCACGACCGTCGCATCCATGATGATGATCGATACGGCGAGCGCGATGATCGGCATCGCCTTCCAGCGCTTGGGGTTCAGCGCTGTCTCGACACTCGGGCTTGGGGGCGCGTGGGTCACGATCTTCATCCTGATCTCTCACTGGTCACTGGTCACTGGCAAACGTTATGATGCTGACACAACTGTCAGCATCATAGGCCTGCGTCGCACCTGTCGTAAACTGGGCCCTGGATGGGCCCACCAACGGAAAGGACGGGGATGCCGAAGATCTCTGCCCCGACCGTCGCGCAGCACCGGGTGCGCCAGCGGGATGCGCTGCTTCACGCGGCGACCGAGCTGCTTGTCAGCGGAGGAGTGAGTTCGGTGACGCCCGCCGCCGTGGGCGCTGCCGCTGGGCTCGCCCGACCGAGTGTGTACCAGTACTTCTCCTCGGGGGCCGACATTCTCGCGGCTGTCGTTGAAGATGCGTTTCCGCGTGCGAACGAGTCGCTGCGGGTCGCCCTCGACGCGGCCGTCGGGCCGGCGGCGAAGCTCGACGCCTATGTGCGAGAGACGCTGCGGCTTGCCGCAGAGGGCGCCCATCGTCCGGCTGCGGCGTTGGCGGCTGCGCAGCTGCCTGACGAATGCCTGGCGCGGCTGCGGGAGCTGCACCGCGAGCAGGCCGCCCCCCTGCTGGATGCGTTGCAGACGCTCGGGGTGCCTGAGCTGCAGCTCACGGCGCGGCTGTTGGGCGGTGTCATTGAGGCCGCGATGGGCGCGATAGAACACGGTGCGTCCCTGGCCGTGGTCACCGACTTGACCCTGGCGCTGGTGCGTGCCGCGGTTGAGGTGGTTACGACCGGCGTTCACTGAGAAGGCACCGAACGCTTCGCTGCGGAGTGGCCCAGACCCCGCCCGTCGCCAGCGCGGCCAGACACCTGGAACCCACCGACGCTAGACCCGTTCCGGTCGTCGCGGCCGCATCCGCAAGCGGCGGAAATGACGCATGTCGTCCACCCGCGCGGATCGCGGCTCAGATGAGGACGTTGGTCATCGACCTCAGTCCCGCCGGTCTCATGACGGTGACGGACCCGACCCGTCGCATCCCGAGCCTGGCAGGCGATGATGGTCCGGTGTTGACGGAAGCCAAGGCGGATGACCTTGCGGACATTGCGGCTCTGGCCGCGCTGCGGCGCGAGGCGTACGAGGTGGCGCAGCCGCAGTTCTGGCGCCGGGCTGCTGATGCAGTCGAGAAGCAACTACCGTGGTTGACCGCGCAGGTCGAGAACCCCGACGTGGTATCGCTGGTGGCCCGGTCCGGCGCGTCGCTGGACGGCTTCGTGTTCGCCTCGGTCGTTGGCGCTCCGCCTGTGTACGACCCGGGCGGGCTGACGGGGGTCGTGGATGACTTCGCTGTGGCGGACCCGTCTCTGTGGCCGACGTTGGGCCGTGACCTTCTCGACGAGGTGAAGCGGCGGCTGGCTGCGCGTGGTGTGACGCAGGTCGTCGTGGTCTGCGGGCATCACGACGGGGCCAAGCGCGCGGCTCTGTTCGCGTCGGGCTTGACGGTCGCGTCCGAGTGGTTGGTCGGCCCGCTGACCGACTGAGTTCGGGTCTTCGCCGCCGAGGCCGCGGTCGGGGCTCCACCTGCGGCAGTAAGCGGACGATCGGCCGTTCAGGTGCCAGTCTGGGGGAATGAGCGAGTCTGTGTGGACGTGGAATGACCTGAGCGGACGTCCTCACATCGGCAGACATCCGGTCGTATTTGTCCCCGTCCCCGTCCCGGTAGCGCATCCTCAACTGACGCCGGCGCCCGGATTACCTGCGTCGGCAGGAAGGGAGTTTTCGTTCCGGTTGCCTTGCGACCGCGAGTAATACCCGGGTAGCATCGCAGTATGAAGCTTAGCGTGAGTCTGCCGGAGGAGGACGTAGCAGTTCTCGACGAGTACGCCCAAACCACAGGTCTACCGTCTCGTTCCGCGGCCCTACAGCACGCGATCCACCTGCTTCGTCACGCTGATCTGGAGCAGGATTACGCCTCGGCTTGGGACGAATGGGAGTCATCGGGCGATCAGGCGTTGTGGGAAGCCACGGCTGCCGACGGGCTCGCCGATGCAGCGCGGTGAGGTACGTCTGATTGACCTCGAGCCGGCGCGAGGCAGTGAAGCCAACAAACGGCGCCCCGCCATCATCGTGAGCAACGACCGGGCCAACGCCACGGCCGACCGACTTGGCCGCGGTGTCGTGACCGTAGTACCCGTGACCAGCAACACCGCCCGCGTGTTCCCCTTTCAGGTTCTTCTCCGGGCCAACGCAACCGGCCTACGTGTCGACTCAAAGGCTCAGGCCGAGCAGGTTCGTTCGGTGACCGTCGAACGCATCGGACCTGTTTTGGGTCGGGTACCCGCGCAGGTCATGGCGGAGGTGGACGAGGCCCTCCGCCTACACCTGCAGCTGTAGAGCAACAGGCCACACCTGCAGTGAAGGGATATCCGAACGCTGGCCGCAGGTCACAGTGATGCCTGCGGGTTTCGTCGTACCCAGTCACCTTCTGCTCAACAGATCTGATAACCAGGCCGTTCTACGCAAACACCCCTGTGCGCGAGCGCCAGCTCACGCCCGGCCATGGCGTTGACACCGCGTGATCTTCGGTTGGATTCTTGGTGCACTGACCTCAGTACCGGGTGTTGACCCAGAGGACAGGTGGACAGGGAGGGTCATGCGCCCACAAGGCGACAGCGGGGGCTCCGCAGAGCCGAGTTCGACCGCGGCTCACGCATCGGGCGAGGCTTCGTTCGAGCAGTTGCGGCTGACAGCGGAGCTGGCCTCTGATCTGGTGTACCAGACCAATCCGGCGGGAATCATCGAGTGGGTGTCACCCTCAGTGATACACGTGCTCGGTTGGAACCCGAGCGAGATCACGGGTAGCCCGTCCAGCGAGTTGGTCCACCCTGAGGATGTCCCGGGTGTCCAAGCCGTCGGAGCAAGGAGCTACGCGGGCGAGACCGTCGAAGAGCACGTGATGCGCTTGCGGACCAAACAGGGTACGTATCGCTGGATGTCGGTGCGATTCCGGCCGGTGACCGACGACAAGGGTGAGGTCAGTGCCATGGCCGTCGGCGCGCGTGACGTCCACGAGGCGACCATCGCAGGCAAAGCAGCCCAAGCACTGGCCCGAGCCGACTCAGTTCTGCTGCGCGCGACCGGCGAGGGCGGGTTGTTGCAGCGGGTGTGCGACATCCTCGTCGAAAGCGGCCGCTACCAAGCAGCCTGGTATGGCCGCCCGGTCGACGACACAGCGAAGTCAGTGGCCCAGGTGGCCCGGGCCGGCGACCACCGCGGCTACCTGGACCAGATGAGGGTGACGTGGGGCGATGCAGCCACGGCGATGGGACCGACCGGCGCCGCGATCCGCACCGGCGAGATCCAGGATTGCCGCGACTTGCAGCGTGACAGGCAGACAGAGCCTTGGCACGCGGCTGCGGTTGCCGCGGGTTTCAGGTCCTCGCTTGCGCTGCCAGTGTTCGTCGACGGTCAGATCGACGGAGCCCTGAACGTATACGGCGCCGAAGTGGGCGAGTTCGACCAAGAGGCGCAGACCATGCTGGCTGAGCTTGCCGACGATATCGGCC
>PKWT01000318.1 GCA_003132125.1 Micrococcales bacterium
CTAGCACCAGGTCTGGTGCAGAACCATGGCCCGGGGATCCGACAGCGAGGCAACCTGGTCGATGATCGCCCTCAGCGCCGCCCCATCATCGGCAGCGGCCAGGAAGTCGACCCGGTGCAGGGGATCCAGACGGGCCTCGGGCTGGTCGCGATAGGCGGCCACGAGCTCGTGGATCTGTTCGCGCTGATCGCCCAAGACAGACTTGCGTTCGTCGGTGAACATCACGAAGTGAGCGGCCGTGCCCTTCAGGACGGCGCACTCTGCACGGACGTCGTCAGGGATGACCAGGTCTGCCGCGTATCGCGTCAGCGGCCCATCACCGTATCTCTCCCGGGTGGCCACACCGACCGACTGCACGAACCGCCCGATGAGCATGCTCGTCATGTCCTTCAACGCAGCCAGGTCGGTGCGAGAACCGTTGTGGGACTGAGGGATCCAGCCAGTCTCGAGCAAACGCGCCAATGCCTCAGCCAGCTCCGCCTCGTCCAGGTCGCTGGCATACAGCTCTCGCGTCAGTCCGATGACGGCCGCCATGTCCGACGACGAGCGCAACGCACTCAGATCGACCCGCCCTGAGGCCACCGCGTCCTCGACATCGTGAACCGAATAGGCCACATCGTCGGACCAGTCCATCGTCTGCGCCTCAAGACAGCGCCTTCCGTCCGGCTCGGACCCCCGGTACCAGCGGAAGACCTCAAGGTCATCCGCATAGACGCCGAACTTCGCTGTGCCCCAACGGTATTCGTCCTTGGCCCAGGGGTACTTCGTGACTGCGTCCAGGCTCGCCCGGGTCAGGTTGAGTCCCGCCGGGCGGCCGTCAACGTGCACCCGTTTGGCCTCGAGACGGGTCAACAGGCGCAGGGTCTGGGCGTTGCCCTCGAAGCCGCCGATGTCGCAAGCGATGTCGTTCAGCGCCGTCTCCCCATTGTGCCCGAACGGAGGATGCCCGAGATCGTGCGCCAGGCACGCAGTGTCGACCACATCCGCGTCACACCCCAGCGCGGCACCGAACTCGCGGCCGATCTGGGCAACCTCGAGTGAATGCGTCAACCGGTTGCGGACGAAGTCATCGCTGTCCGGCTGCACCACCTGGGTCTTGGCCGACAGGCGCCGCAGCGATGCCGAGTGAAGCACCCGCGCGCGGTCCCTGGCGAAGTCATCGCGGTCGGCCTGCTTGTGCGCCGGGTCCTCACGGACCCAACGTTCGCGGTCGGCCACGGCATACGTGCTCACAACCACGCACTGTATGCCGCGTGGTCCCTCCCAGGTCACCCACGCCCGATTGCCGGGGCGGGTCTGGCCGGCCTCAACCGGATGCCTAGGCTCGTTGGATGGAATTCAGGAACCTTGGCAACAGTGGACTGCGGATATCCGAGATCGCATACGGCAACTGGCTGACCCACGGGTCGCAGATCGAACAGGAACAGGCACTCGCGTGCGTGCGGCAGGCCTTGGACGTCGGCATCACCACGTTCGACACCGCGGACGCCTACGCCGGCACCAAGGCCGAGTCCGTCCTGGGTAAGGCGTTGAAGGGCGAGCGACGCGAAGGTCTGGAGATCTTCACCAAGGTCTATTTCCCGATGGGGCAACCCGGGCAGAACGACCATGGACTGTCCCGCAAACACATCCATGAGTCAATCAACGGCTCCTTGCGTCGCCTTGGCACCGACTATGTGGACTTGTACCAGGCGCATCGGTTCGACGACCAGACACCGTTGGAGGAGACGATGGAGGCGTTTGCCGACGTCGTTCGCCAGGGCAAAGCGCTGTACATCGGTGTCTCGGAGTGGACATCGGCTCAGTTGCGCGAGGGCCACCGTTTGGCCCGAGAGCTGCGGATCCCCTTTGTCTCCAACCAACCTCAGTACAACATGCTCTGGAGAGTCATCGAGGGCGAAGTGGTTCCAACCTCTCAGGAGCTGGGGATCGGGCAGATCGTATGGTCTCCCATCGCCCAAGGGGTGCTGACAGGCAAGTACAAACCGGGTCAGGCTCCACCTGCCGGATCCCGCGCCACCGACCAGCACGGAGGCTCCGACATGATCAGCGGGTGGCTGAAGGACCCGGTGCTCGCCGCCGTCCAACAGCTGGCCCCACTGGCGCAGCAAGCCGGCCTCACGATGTCGCAGCTGGCTGTCGCATGGGTTCTTCAGAACCCCAACGTGTCCGCCGCGATCATCGGCGCCTCGCGGCCCGAACAGGTCATCGAGAATGCCAATGCAGCCGGGGTCAAGCTCGATGCCGAGCTGTTGATCGCCATCGACGACATCTTGGCACCGGTGATCCAGCGCGACCCGGCACTGACCACGTCGCCGCAACGCAGCACCTTCAACTGAGGATGCGATGAACGCGTCGCCTCTGATCCAGGTCGACGAGCTCAAGAGGCTCATGGCGGGCCCCGAGACGGGACGGCCGGTTGTCCTGGACGTCCGTTTCCGGTTGGGCGAGTCCTCGGGGCGTGAGGAGTTCGAACGGGCGCATGTCCCCGGCGCGTCGTACGTCGACATGGACACCGAGCTGGCGACGATCCGCCCCGACGGTTTGGGCGGTCGTCATCCGATGCCGACGGTCGAGACCTTCACTGCCGCAATGCGATCGGCGGGCGTCGCCATGTCGCGTCCGGTCGTCGCGTATGACGACTGGGCGTCCCTGCCCGCGAGCCGGCTCTGGTGGATGTTGAGGCATTTTGGCTTCCTCGACGTCCGAGTGCTCGATGGCGGGATCGCGGCCTGGATCGCTGCCGGCCATCCCACCGGATCCGGTCCGCACACCCCGGGAGTCGGCGACTTCTCGCCGTCGAGCCCCGGCTTCGGTCGCCTGCTTGATGCCACCGCCGCCGCGTCGTTTGCCGCTCGGCACGTCCTGCTCGATGCTCGTACCGCAGACCGGTTTCGCGGGGAGAACGAGACCATTGACGCGGTCGCCGGTCGCATCCCCGGCGCCATCAGCGCACCTGCTCTCAACACCGTCGACCCGAGCGGTCGGTTCTTGTCCGCCGCTGAGCTGGCAGGTCGCTTTCGGGAACGTGGCATCGAGGGGGCAGTCGGCGCAGCACAAGCGACTGGCACAGCTGAGGCTGATGGCATTGCCGAGGCGAGAACCGTTGGCACGTATTGCGGTTCAGGTGTGCAGGCCACCCATCTGGCCCTGGCTCTGAGCATCGCCCGGATCACGGACCACGCCGACGTCTACATCGGCTCATGGAGCGACTGGATCACCGNNCCCCGGCCCGGGTGCCTCAGCAAAGCGGTCTCAGGGGCGCGTTCATCCCCGGTCTGTCCGGACCGAGTCGTCAGACCGTCGCTGTCAGACCGGGGCGCCGGCGCCATAACGGATCGCGTTGCGGGCTCTGGCTTTGGCGGCCTCGACCTCGCGGTCCTTCGGCGGCGCGTTGGTCACCAGTGCTTCGAGCAGGTGCTGTGTCGCGTGCGCTACCTCCGCGACCGCCTCGTCAAACGCGGGCTGGTTGGCCACCGACGGTTTGGTGGTCCCGCTGACCTTGCGGACGTACTGGAGTGCCGCCGCATGCACTTCGGCGGGGGTTGCCTGCGGAGCGTAGTTGTAGAGAGTTCTGATGTTCCGGCACATGCTGTCGAGCCTGCCACCGTCCCGGCTCACAGGAAAGCGCCGCCTCACCCGGCCAAGGACTGGGTAAGGCGGCGCTCTTCGTGCGCCCGGCTCTGCCGGGTGGGGTATCAGGTCTCGGTGAAGGTCAAAGCGTCACGCAGATCAGCCTGCTTACTCCTTGGCGGGAACTGACTCGGGGACAGCAACCATGGTGTTCGAGACCTTCATCAGGGCGTAGCCGAGGAGGATGAAGATAACGCCCAATCCGATGACCAGAGCGGCGACACCGAAGGAGACCACCGAGGTGAAGAGCGAGGTTCGCAGGAACGTCCCGTTCATGGTGGAGGTGCGCGTAGCCGTGAGGGCCTTGACCTCTGCGTTGTCCGCAATATCCGCATCGCTGGCACCGGCAGCCTTGAGCTTGTCCTTGAGCGCCGTCAGGTCGGCCCCGATCTCGGCGTAGGTGCGGTCGTTGGCGCCCGCGAGTGCGTGGTGCTGAATCGCGTTGGCCTGCGCGTACGCGGTGAACGGGCCGGCAACCTGCTTGCCCACGTATCGGCCCGGGTTCTCGGCGGTCACTGCGGAGACGGTGATGGCCTCGTCCTTGAGCTGGGACGACACCAGGGCCCAGGTGAGCCCGCCCGCGATGATCATGATGACGCCGGCAATCACGGTGAATAGAGCTATGTACTTGACCGATTTGTTGCTAGTGGCCATGTCTGCTGTTCCCTTCAGGAACCAAGTATCTGAGACCGGGAGGCACCAGATCGGTGAACTCCTCAGGTTCACCTAAGCACAATCGTCCCTCCCTACCAACGTTATTCGTCAGGAGAAGCGCCTCGTCCTAGAACCGTTGCCACATCGTGCGATTCCCGTCGCAGGCGCCCGATTTGGTGGATCGGGAGCGGTCAGCCGCCCGAGACGGACAGCTCGGCTTGGGCGACCACAGCTGCGGACGCCTCGTTGAGCTCCTGGGAGTCGAGCCATCCGTCCGGCAGGGCAACCCGCCGAGGCGAGCCGGCGCGTCCCCGCTGACCTTCGGCGGGCTCCCCGGGCCACGGCGCATCCAGGTCGAGACCTGCGATGAGGTCGTCGAGCGCGGCGAAGGAGTCAACCAGGGCAAGTCGGTGACGAACGTCGTGGCCGGCTGGGAATCCCTTGAGGTACCACGGGACGTGTTTGCGAATGTCACGACACGCTTTCAGCTCGCTGCCGTGGAACTCGGCGAGGTACTCCGCGTGTCGACGCAAGGTCGCGGCCACCTGTCCCAGATTTGGCTGGACCCTGGCCGAGGTCCCCGCGAACGCCGCCGCGAGGTCGGTGAACAACCACGGTCGACCAAGGCAACCGCGCCCCACGACAACACCGTCGCAACCGGTCTGCTCGACCATCGCGAGCGCATCCTGCGCCGACCAGATGTCGCCGTTCCCCAACACCGGGATGCTCGTGACGACGTTCTTCAACGCCTTGATCGCCGACCAGTCAGCCTCACCGGAATAGGCCTGGGACGCGGTCCGCGCATGCAGTGCCACTGCCGCGACGCCCTCCCCCTCGGCGATACGGCCGGCCTCCAGGAAGGTCAGGTGGTCGGAGTCGATGCCCTTGCGCATCTTGACGGTGACGGGCACGGCATACGGGCTGGCCTCCCTGACCGCGCTGGCCACGATCGCCCGGAACAGGTCCGTCTTCCACGGAAGGGCCGCGCCGCCGCCCTTGCGGGTGACCTTGGGAACCGGACAGCCGAAGTTGAGGTCGATGTGATCGGCACGGTCCTCGGTCACGAGCAACCGCACCGCCGCCGCGACGGTGGCCGGGTCCACGCCGTAGAGCTGGATGGAACGGGGATACTCGTCAGGGTCGTGCTCGATCAGCTGCATCGACGTCGGCGTGCGCTCGACCAGGGCGCGCGACGTGATCATCTCGCTGACATAGAGCGACGTCGCACCGCTCGCGCCCACGGCACCGGACAACCCCGAACCCGCGTTAGCGGATTGGTCCAGACCCGCGTCGCCGTACTGCCGACACAAGCGACGGAACGCCCTGTTGGTGATGCCGGCCATCGGGGCGAGCACCACGGGGGAGATGAAGGTGTGGCGGCCGATGTGAAGCGGAGGGAGTACGGCGGTCATGGTCCTCCGATGGTGGCTCAGCAGCCGAGCAAGCGCTTTGCCAGGTAGTCCTCGACCTGGTCCAGCGCCACCCGCTCCTGAACCATCGAGTCGCGTTCGCGCACGGTGACCGCGTGGTCGTCAAGGGTGTCGAAGTCGACGGTGACGCAGAACGGCGTGCCGATCTCGTCCTGGCGGCGGTAGCGGCGCCCGATGGCACCGGCATCGTCGAAGTCGACCATCCAGCTCTGACGGAGCTGGGCAGCCAGGTCCTTGGCCTTCGGGGTCAGGTCCACGTTGCGCGACAGCGGCAGGACGGCCACCTTGATCGGCGCCAGCCGCTTGTCGAGCTTGAGCACAACCCGCTTGTCCACACCGCCCTTGGTGTTGGGCGCCTCATCCTCGCTGTAGGCGTCGAGCAGGAACGTCATCAACGAACGGGACAGGCCGGCCGCGGGCTCGATGACGTATGGCGTGAACCGCTCGCCGGACGACTGGTCAAAGTAGGACAGGTCCGTGCCCGAGGCCTCGGAGTGTGTCTTGAGGTCAAAGTCGGTGCGGTTGGCGACACCCTCGAGCTCGCCCCACTCGCTGCCCTGGAAGTTGTAGCGGTACTCGATGTCGACGGTCCGTTTGGAGTAGTGCGAGAGCTTCGCCTCCGCGTGCTCGAAGTGGCGCAGGTTGTCCCGGTTGATGCCGAGGTCGACATACCACTGGGTTCGCGCATCGATCCAGTACTGGTGCCATTCTTCGTCGGTGCCGGGCACGACGAAGAACTCCATCTCCATCTGCTCGAACTCGCGGGTCCGGAAGATGAAGTTGCCGGGCGTGATCTCGTTGCGGAAGCTCTTGCCGATCTGGGCGATGCCGAACGGCGGCTTCTTGCGCGAAGAGTTCATGACGTTGGCGAAGTTGAGGAAGATGCCCTGGGCGGTCTCGGGGCGCAGGTAGTGCAGCCCGGACTCGTCCTGCGTGACACCGAGGTAGGTCTTGAGCAGGCCCGAGAACTGCCTGGGCTCGGTCCAGGAGCCACGGGTGCCGCAGTTGGGGCACGCGATGGTCGCGAGGTCGATGGTGTCGGGATCGATGGCGTCGGCTTCGGCCGCCGTGTCCTTACCCTTGCCGCCCTTGGCCTTCTTCTCTGCCACCGCCTCCTGCAGGTGATCAGCGCGGAAACGGTGGTGACACGACTGACATTCGGTGAGCGGGTCGGTGAACGTCGCGACGTGGCCCGAGGCCTCCCACGTCTTGGTCGGAAGGATGACCGAGGAGTCCAGTCCGACGACGTCGTCGCGCTGCTGAACCATGGACTTCCACCACTGGCGCTTGATGTTGTCCTTGAGCTCCACACCCAGGGGGCCGTAGTCCCACGCCGAGCGGGTACCTCCGTAGATCTCACCGCACGGGAAGACGAAGCCCCTGCGCTTGCAGAGACTGACAATGGTGTCGATCGTGGAGGTAGCGGCCATGGGGCAAGGCTATCTGTGCCACACCCCCACTCCTGTCCACGGCCGGTGCACCTGGTCGTCCACGGCCGCGGCGCACCTGGCCGTCCACGGCTGGCGCACCTGCCGCTCTCAGGCCAGCTGAATGGGTGCACGGTTGCCTCGCGTAGCCTCGAGCTGTGCCAAATACCCTGCGCCCCAGCATCGAACGCGCCAGCCTTCCCCTTGTCACCAAGCTCACCGACCTGCCCCGGGCCGTGCCATTCCTGCTCCTGCTGGTGCTCCTGGTCGCCGGCGTCATGATCGCCGGCCCGGTCGGGTTCATCCTCATGTCTCTTGGCGCCGTCTTCGTCGCGTGGATCCTCTACCTGTCGTGGCCTCGTCTGACCAGCTCGGAGCGGATCATGCGGTCCGCCGTGCTGCTGCTCGCGGCCGTCATGGCGATCACCCTGTTGTTCCCCAGGCACTGACCCCAACAGCCGCCGCGGCCTGATCGGGCCAAGGATTTCACGCCAAGAATCAGGGCAGACAGGACAAAAGGACGCGTCCCCGCTCAACCTTGGGGGAAGGGAGCAGGGACGCGCCGGCCCCATGCTCTCACAACGGGATCCCTTGCGTAACAACAGATCCCCCACATCACAACGGGACTCCCGGCCCGGCATGCGCGGCCACCCTTGGTTTTGACAATCATTCTCATTTAGACCGATAATCAGTGACATGACGACCCGAAGCCTCCGTGTCGCCACCCCCCGTTTCGCCATCCTCGGTGTCATCCCCCTCATCATCGGCGCGCTGACTCTGAGCGCCTGCGGGTCCGCGGGGTTCGCCGCGAACGGGACGGTGGACGGCAGGCTCGCGGTCGTCGCCGCGTTCTACCCTCTGCAGTTCGCCACCCAGCAGATCGGCGGAGACTTCGTCACCGTCACGAGCCTGACCAGGCCCGGCGCCGAGCCGCACGACATCGAGCTCACGCCTCGGGACGTGGCCACGGTCAGCCGGGCGGGCCTTGTGGTGTACGAAAAAGGCCTGCAAGGCGCCGTCGACCAAGCCGTCGAGTCCGAGGGGGGCAACCGGAGCCTCGATGTTGCCCCCGCCGCCCACCTCGACCTGAGACTTGCCTCTGGCATCACCGACCCGCACTTCTGGCTTGACCCGCAGCGCTACTCCGAGGTGGCCACCGTGATCGCCGGGCGGCTCGCTCGGATCGACCCCGCCCACCGCGCGGAGTACGAGACGAACGCGAAGGTCTTCGAGGACAAGCTCGCCGCACTCTCCGGAGAGCTCACCACCGGTCTGGCCAGCTGCCAGCGATCAGACATCGTCACCAGTCACTCCGCCTTCGCGTATTTTTCGAAGCGTTTCGGCATGAGGCAGATAGCGATCAACGGCATCTCCCCCGACCAGGAGCCCAAGGCCGGAGCACTGGCGGCCGTCAGCAACTACGTCAAGTCACACGGAGTGACCACGATCTATGCCGAGACTCTGGCCAGCCCGGCCATCGCGCAGACCGTGGCCGCGGAGACCGGCGCCAGAATGGCCACGCTCGACCCGATCGAAGGCCTGAACAAGCAGTCGAGGGGCAAGGACTATTTTGAGATCATGCGCTCCAACCTCACAGCGCTTCGGGCGGGTCAGGGCTGTTCGTGACCGCCACCTCGAACTCTCCCGCCATCAGCTCGCAGTCCATCAGCTCCCAGCCGATCAGCTCGCAGGCCATCGTCTCGATGCGGTCGGCGTCCTTCGGGTATGCCGACCGCGCGGTGGTCTCCAACATCACCTTGGACATCCATGCGGGTGAGGTCGTCGCGGTACTGGGCCCCAACGGCTCCGGCAAGTCGACGCTGGTCAAGGGGCT
>PKWT01000315.1:0-1757 GCA_003132125.1 Micrococcales bacterium
TGGGATCCGCTCGCACCCTCTCCGGTTCCAAGGTGACCCGCCGGCTCGGTACCTCCTCCAAGCGACTGCGCGGCGCCGGGCTTGGTGCCGGCCTGACGACGATCCCGCCGATCCCCGCGGTGGACGCGTCCGAGGCGATGATGAAGAACCCGTCCGTCCCGGAGGAGAAGCGCAACTGTCCCTCGTGCGGCTCGCCCGTGGGCCGGTCGCGTGAAGGTCAGCCCGGACGCACCGAAGGCTTCTGCCCCAAGTGTCGCAACCCGTTCTCCTTCACTCCCAAGCTCGCACCGGGCCAGCTTGTCGGCGGGCAGTATGAGGTTGCCGGGTGCCTGGCACACGGTGGTCTCGGCTGGGTCTACCTCGCACGCGATCGCAATGTCTCCGACCGCTGGGTGGTCCTCAAGGGCCTGCTCAACTCCGGCGACGCCGACGCCATGGCAGCGGCCATCGCCGAGCGGCAGTTCCTGGCGCAGGTGGAGCACCCGCTGATCGTCGAGATCTACAACTTCGTCACCCACGAGGGCGCCGGCTACATCGTCATGGAGTACGTCGGCGGCACCTCGCTGAAGTCACTGCTCAAGTCGCGGATGAAGGCAGCCGGGGGCCGCTACGACGCGCTGCCGATCGACCAAGCCATCGCGTTCATCATCGAGATCCTGCCGGCCTTCCAGTACCTGCACGACCTGGGGCTGGTCTACTGCGACTTCAAGCCGGACAACATCATCCAGGTCGGCGATGCGGTCAAGCTGATCGACCTCGGCGGGGTCCGCCGGCTCGATGACCTCAACTCGGCGATCTACGGCACCGTCGGCTACCAGGCGCCCGAGGTTCCCACGGTCGGCACTTCGGTCGCCTCCGACATCTTCACCATCGGGCGCACCCTCCTGGTCCTGGCGATGGAGTTCCGGGGCTACCAGTCGACCTACCTTGCCTCACTCCCACCGGTGAGCGAGACGCCGCTGTTCCAGACGCACGACTCGCTCTACCGCCTGCTGGCCAAGGCATGCGCGCCGGATCCGGCCGACCGTTTCGCCTCTGCGGACGAGTTGCGCGTCCAGCTCCTCGGTGTGCTTCGCGAGGTCGTCTCCGACAAGCCGGGCGCCGGCGCCGCGATCCACTCGACCTCATCGCTGCTGTTCGAGATCTCCGCCGTCTCGGACGAGACCCTGCACTGGCAGGACCTTCCCGGGCTGAAGGTCGACGAGAGCGACAGCATGACCGGTTGGCTCCGCAACGTCAGCATCGAGGATCCGACGGCCAGGCTCGAGGCCCTCCTCGCCGCCCCGCAGGCGTCTCCCGAGGTGTTGCTGGCCACCGCGAACGCGGCACTGCATGCCGGACGCGGCGACGTGGTCGACACCGCAGTCGCCGACATGCTCAACTCCGACCCGTGGGAGTGGCGGGCCGTGTGGATGTCCGGGCTCGCTGCGTTGGCGCGCGACGACGCCCCTGCAGCACAGTCATCCTTCAATGCGGTCTATGGCCAGGTGCCCGGCGAGCTGGCCGCCAAGCTGGCGCTGGCTCGCGCCTGTGAGATCAGCGGCGAGCTCGACGTCGCCGAGTCGCTCTACTGGACCTGTGCTCGCACCGACGCCAACTACATCGCCCCTTCGGCGTTCGGTCTGGCCCGCATCTGCTCCGGACGTGGAGACCTGGATGGGGCCATCTCGGCGTTGGACCTCGTCCCGCCGACCAGCCGCGCGTTCACCCAGGCCCGGCGCCAGCGAGCCGGCCAGCTTGCCGCGTCAGGGCGTGGG
>PKWT01000315.1:1888-4546 GCA_003132125.1 Micrococcales bacterium
CTCGAAGCGGTCTACCGCGAGCTCGCCACCTTTGCCAGGGACCGCGAGGAGAAGGTACATCTGGTCGACCTCGCCAACTCGGTGCGCGGATGGACGACGCAGTGACGGGGACGACGCAGTGACGGAGTGCCCGAGCTGCCACATGGCTGTCGCGTCCTCCGAACAGTTCTGTGAGGCCTGCGGCGCGGAGCTCAGCCCGACGGTTGCCGCCGAAGAAGAGGCTCCGAGCGGGGCCTCGCCCCAGGCGATCCCGGCGCCTGACGACCTGGGTGCCACGGCGGCCACCTGTCAAGCCTGCGGCGGCGAGGTGGTCAGTGACGGATATTGCGGCACCTGCGGCGCACGCGCGCCCACCCTTCGGGACCACTTCAGCGAGCAGCCCGCGGCGTGGGTTGCCGCGGTGTGCGACCGCGGAATACGGCATCCGCGCAACGAGGATGCCGTGGCCCTCGCGGCCGACGACGAGCCAGGGTCGCGGGCAGTGATCGTCGTGTGCGACGGGGTGTCGAACTCCATCGACTCGGACGTGGCCAGTCTGGCGGCAGCTCGAGCGGCGCGAGACGTCCTGGGCTCCTCACGCTCCCGCGGTATGGGCACCGCGCCCTCCCTGGTCGCCGCTGTGATCGCTCGTCTCGAAGCGGCGACAGATGCCGCCAGCGAGGCCGTGCTCGAAGTCACCCGCGTGGCAAAAGTCGGTGCAGCTACTGGCAATCCGGCCTCGTGCACGTTCGTGGCGGCAGTGGTGGAAAAGGACTTGCTCGTCGTGGGCTCCGTTGGCGACAGCAGGGTCTACTGGCTGCCGGATGCCGGCACAGCCGTCGCACTCACCGTCGATGACTCGTTCGCCCAGGAGCAGATTGCGTCCGGCGTCCCACGCGCCGAGGCAGAGACGGGCCCGCAGTCGCACGGCATCACGCGGTGGCTCGGGATCGACGCGCCGAGCCACTCCCCGACCACAGCCGCCACGACGCTCGCTGAGCCCGGCTGGATCCTGGCGTGTTCCGATGGATTGTGGAACTACTGCTCGGAGGCTCAGGACCTCGCGACGTTGGTGCAGAAGACAAGCGGCAGCTCACCAGCGGCCGCTGAGCCCTTGACCCTTGCCAGTGCACTGGTTGACTGGGCCAACGCCCAAGGCGGCCAGGACAACATCTCGGTCGCACTGGCCCGCATACATCCCCCTGCACCCCGGTCCACCCGAGAGGAAGCCTGACGAGATGGCTGATTTCACCGCTGAGGTCTACCAGAACGAGTTCCTGCCCGACGGTGGCACGGATGTGCACGCCATCGTCACCGTGACCTGCACCGGCGCGGGGGCAGCGGGCCAGGCCGGCCAGGGTGACGCCGGCGAGATCGTCATCGTCGACACGTCAGGGTCGATGGGCGAGGTCAACATCCGCGCGGCGCAGGAGGCGGCCGTCGCCGCGATCGACCAGATCATCGACGGCACCTGGTTTGCCGTCATTGCCGGCTCCCATGAGGCACGGATGGCGTTCCCCGTCGGCCGGGGCGAGCTGAGCATGGTCCAGATGGACAACGCTTCGCGAACGGCTGCGAAGAGCGCCGTGTCGATGTTCCGGGCAGACGGCGGGACCGCGATGGGCACGTGGCTGACCCTGGCCGCCCGGGTCTTCTCCACGGTGCCTTCCCTGGCCCAGAAGCACGCGATCCTGTTGACAGACGGTGAGAACCAGCACGAGACGCCCGAGAAGCTGACCGAGGCGATCAACGGCGCGAAGGGCCGGTTCCAGTGTGACTGCCGCGGCGTCGGGTCCGACTGGAAGGTGGCTGAGGTGCGCCGGATCGCCCAGGCGCTGATGGGCACGGTCGACATCATCCCGTCAGGTGCCGAGATGGCGGAGACGTTCGAGACGTTGATCCGCCAGTCGATGAGTCGGGGGGTCGCCGCGGCCACGTTGCGGGTGTGGGCACCCCAGGGGGCCCAGGTGTTGTTCGTTCGCCAGGTGTCACCCACGGTGGAGGACCTGACCTCGCGCAGGCACGAGGTCAACGCCTTGACGGGCGCCTTCCCAACGGGGTCCTGGGGAGATGAGTCTCGTGACTATCACGTGGCAGTTCGTCTGGCAGCAAAGGGAATCGGCCAGGAGCAGCTCGCCGCGCGGGTACAGCTCGCAGTCGGCGACGACGTGGTGGCCCAAGGTCTGGTCAAGGCCATGTGGTCCAGCGACGACACGCTGACCACACGGATCAACCCAGAGGTCGCGCACTACACCGGGCAGACCGAGCTCGCCGACGCCATCCAGGAGGGACTGGCAGCCAAGGCCATCGGCGACGACGCCACCGCCACCGCCAAGCTCGGCCGGGCGGTGCAGCTGGCTGCGGAGACGGGAAACGACGAGGCAACCGCCAAGCTGGCGAAGGTCGTGGATATCGACGATCCCAACGCCGGGACCGTCCGTTTGCGCCGAAGTGTCGACAAGCTGGACGAGATGGCACTGGACACGGCGTCGACCAAGACCACTCGAGTGAAGAAGTGAGCACACGACGATGAGCGGCACCACCTGCCCGAACGGCCACGTATCCGAGTCCGCCGACTACTGCGACACGTGCGGCGCACCCATGCCCGCGTCATCGTCCGCCGCGTCGTCTGCTCCAGATTCGGGCAGCCCTTCAGGTCCCGTTTCGCCTCCTGCGACG
>PKWT01000178.1:0-728 GCA_003132125.1 Micrococcales bacterium
CGGCGCCGGCAGTGGCGCGCAGCCCTGTCGGTGGTGGCCATGGTGGCTGTCATCCTCCCGGTGTCCGTTCTTCTTGTCGCCGGCAGCGACGGCCAGTCCACCCTGAGGCTGTTCGACTTCGTCGAGTTCAACCCGCTGTATCACCTGCTGACCGGCGCGGGCTTCCATCCCTCCGGCGGTCCGATCTTGCCTGAGGGTGTCAGCGACCTGTCGGCGCGGTCGATCCTTATCCTGGTCATTCTGCTGTTGGTGCCGTTGGTGGACAACGTCGCCCGCCTGGCACCCTTCGCCTCGCTAGCGTCCAAGAGGCTACGCAAGGATCCTGCCGCCTGGTTCATGGCAGGTGTGGTCATCGCAGGCTGGGGCGTCTACCTGATCCTTACCCATCCGGCCTACAGCCAGGCGTACTTCCTTCGACTGGCCAACCCGGTGGCATCGGTGTTCGGCGCCTGGGCCCTCGCCGCCGCGTTCCCTCCGTCAGAGCGGACCCGCCNNCCTCGCCCACGCAGTGACCCCAACCCTGGCCGGACACGAGGCGAACCTGTCCGCGGTCGTGGCCTCGTTCGCCGCGCCACTTGTCCTTCTCTTTGCTGCCATCGGTGCCGGACTTGTCGGGTGGGTCCTGATCCGACGTAAAGTCCCTGGGCTGCGCGGATGGGGCTCGGCCCTGGCACTGGCAGCGCTGGTCCTGGGCGGACCGGCAGGAAGCGCGGTCAACGCCTCCGTCC
>PKWT01000178.1:840-9342 GCA_003132125.1 Micrococcales bacterium
ATGGCCTTCTGGGTCAGCGGTCTTGGCGGCCGACGCACGGTCCTCGAGGGCTGGGCCTACACCAGCGCCGCCAAATCCCCGAGCGCCCCGTCCCCGTTCCCGGAGCGCCTCGCCGCAAACGACGTCGTCTTCACCAACCCCAACGCTCAGGACATCAACCAGCTTCGGCAGCGATACGGCGCGAGCTGGCTGGTCGCCGACAGGTCGGCCGGNNTCCGCAGCTCGCGTCGTCGCAGTCTTGCTGACCAGGGTTCGCGCCTCTAGCGTCGGACTTGTGGCGGAAGGTCTGTTGGTCGAACCGGGACATCCTTGGGCGTGGGCGCGCTTCTTCTCTGCTGACCCACGCAGCTGGATCCTCAACTCCGCCGAACCGGCTGCCAGGTGGTCGCTGCTGACCGGGGTGCTCGACCACTCGGATGCCGACGATGTCGTCGCGGCCCACCAGGCAGTCCTGGCCGACCCGCTCACGCGCGACCTGATCGACCGGCTCCCCGACTGGGAGGGCGGGCAGCCGCTGTCGGGGCACGACAGCCCAAAGTTCGCGCCGAACCTGCTGAACCTGCTTGCCGACATGGGACTTCGGGCCGGGGACAGTCGGAGGGTCGACCGGGTGCTGGAGCAGATGCTCGCCCACCAGGACAACGTCGGCCATTTCCAGTCGTACGCGCCGCCACGGGGGTCGGATGCGCCGATGTGGGGGGCGTTGCTGTGCGACTCACACGCCGTGGTCGAGGTCCTTGTCCGTTATGGGCACGGCCGGGACGCGAGCGTGCTTGTGGGCCTCGCCCGGATGACCGACGACCTGACCGAAACGGCACAAGGACGCGCATGGCCCTGCCACGGAACCCGTGACCGGGTTCCGTGGCCCCGGACGGAAGGGCGACTTCTGCCCTCAAGTGACCCTCGAGGCGCTGCGGGCCTATGCCCGGCTCGCCGAGACTGAGCGACCCCCTGGCCTGATCGACGTCAGCCTGCTCGAGGTCGCCCGGGTGTCGCTGGGCGCATGGCAGCGGCGTGACGAGCAGAAGCCTTACATGTTCGGGCACGGCAAGACCTTCAAGACCGTCAAGTGGCCACCCACCTGGTACCGCGCGTATGCCGTCCTCGACACGCTCGGACGCTACCCGGGCCTGTGGCGTGGCGGGGGCGCCAGGCCCGAGGACCGGCGGTCGATGGCTGAGCTGATCGCCGCGCTGATCGCCTACAACATGACCGACGACGGCAGGGTCGTCCCTCGATCCACTTCCCGCGGCTTCGAAGCCTTGTCGTTCGGGCAGAAGAAGGAGCCGTCGGCCTTCGCCACCGCCAAGGTCTTGACGGTCCTCCACCTCCTCGACGACCTCGCCAAGGAGGCACAGGGCATCGACGTCACCACCCTGTCCAGCTCCAAGGGCGGCTCCGGCGTTGTCCTACCACCATCCCCCGAGCGTCACAAAGGCTCCTAGATCACGGAGGTTCCCAGATGACAAAGGCCCTCGTCCGAAACGCCTATTCGGCTTATGATGCTGGTTGAGGGAGCAATAGAAAGTTGATCTGTACTCAGGTCAGCGCAGTGGCCGCTACCTCCTCGGAGGTAGCGGCCACTGGCACGTCCACGCTCCGAAGCGGGGCCTACAACTGCTCGACACCACCAGCAGATCACGGTTGGTGCGACAGGTCACGTACCGACACGCACCCCTTCGGGGAACGCTTACGGCTGCGGCAGGCAGGCCAGCCCCCGAGACTGGCACCGTGACCGGAGAGGGCGGGACGAACCCGCAAGGCAAGCTCGAACTCACGTGGGGCAACACCTATGAGTGGGTGGACCGCGCCGACTGTGGCCGGGTCGACGCGCGCACATGCCGAATTGAGTGCGTTGCTGGCGGCGCAGAGACCCGTTGCTCAGTATCTGCGCGCTGGACTTCGCGGACCAGGCGTACCTACGCGACAACTTAGGGCGTCGGGCTACTCCTGCGGAGGCGGATCATAACGAAGGCGCGGCCCCGGAACGTACTGAGTCCCGGCAACGTCCAAACAGAAGTGGCTTCAACTCCGATGAGTTAGGCAGGTGAACCAAACGTGTCGAACTATGGGATTACAGTCCGGCTGCAGAACCTGAGCGAACATGTCGGGTGACCATGCTTCGCGACGCCTCCACGCTCGATGGGTCCTCGTCGGAGCGATGGCCTGCGCTGTGGCGCTTGGTGTCGCTGTGTTGCTTGGGAATCACTCGACGTCCTCAGTTCTCGCCAGCAGTACACCGGAAGGCCGGGCAGCGGGGGCGCCAGCGTGCGCTCCGCCCTCCGTCACGACTCAACCGGCGATCTCCGGGGCGGTGGCGGCAGGGAAGTCCATCACGATCGACGCGCGAGCGGAGTTCGTGACGGAGGGTGCGACGATTCAGTCGGTCGATGTGATCGTCGGGGACGAGTCAAGCACCTCGGATGTGGAGCAGCTTCAGTCTGGTTCATCCCATGTCCTTGCACGGACGGCGGTTGATCTTCACCAAGCGAGTTCGACGCCGTCGTTCTCCATCAGCGTCACATCCGTGCAGACGGGGCAGCTGCCCACGTTCGCACTCATTCACTACGCGCCGAGCAATGCGTGCGGTGGCGGCGAAGGGTGGGTTGCCCAGCCACTTGGAACCATCGCGACATCCTGACGGCTCTGGCGTTCACTCTCACACGACGGTTCTGGTCAGCCTTGANNCGGAGCAATGGCCGGTCTGCCGAATTGAGTGCACAAGAGCCACCGGTCACGGTCCGCGCCGGCTACCTGTGGTCAGATGAGAGCGTGATGCGCCAGCAGGGCACCTTGGCAGATTGGAACGACGACAGGGGTTTCGGCTTCATCACCCCGGTCGCCGGAGGACAGCGTGTCTTCGTGCACGTGAGCGCGTTCCCCCGTGGACGACGGCCTGCCACAAACGACCTCGTCACCTACGGGGAGAGCCGGGACCAGCGGAACAGGCTTAGCGCCTCCGACGTTTTGTACGTGGTTTCTACTCGGTCCGTGCGGTTAGTCACTCGCGGGCTACGTGTGCCGCTCGCCACCGCGACGTTGTTCTTTGCCCTCCTGGTGTGCCTCGTGGCGCTGGACCGGGCCCCTGTACTGCTACTGGCTCCCTATTGTTTGTTTAGCGTGGTTGGGTTCGCGATGTATCGCGCCGACAAGATCGCGGCCGAGCGAGGAACGTGGCGTACCCCAGAGGCCACCCTTCATGCAATCGCCCTGATGGGCGGCTGGCCGGGCGCCCTGGTCGCGCGGCGCGTCTTCCGGCACAAGACGACAAAGCAGCCGTTCCGAACCATCTTCTGGGGCACCGTTATCGCCAACTGTGTCGCGCTCGCATGGCTCCTGTTCAACACGCCCGCACTGCTGGGCTTCTGGACGGAACTCACCCATGCCGGAGGCCGTTAGACAGCACCGGGCACTCGCCCGGACCCCTGATGAGGCTCATCCAAGCCCCCAGCCCTGCACGCCAAATCTCCATTTGACAACATCCGAAACTGCCACTGGTCGCGCGCGCGGGCGTGCCGCGATGGGTGTGCGGAGAAGCATCCCTTGGCCGGGTGACCCTGCGGGACTATAGGGCATGACCTCCTCGTCGAACCCCGAGAAGCTGTTCTCCATCCCACTCAGCAGCCACGAGTTGATGTTGCTTCAGGGAGGCTTGACTGCTTCCCTGAGGCAGTTCGCCGCGCATCGGCGCGACGAGGATCCCGAGGGCTCCCACACCGAAAAACAGTGGGACGACTTCAGGGTCAGAGTCGGCCAACTCCTGTGGAAGCTCGAGACCGTCGGTGCGTCGCCCGGCACCGTCTTTGAGCACAGCGCCGAGGCGGTCCCGCCCGATTGACACGGAGGCACCGGGCAGTGGCTGCTTGGGACTACGGTCAGGCCTCCTTCTCGGATCTTGCGCGGGACACCCAGACGTCCCCACCGGCGTGATTTGAACGCACACATCTGCCGCGTTGGGCGCGCTCTTGCCGATGAGCGAGTATCGAGGAACCCATCACGAGTGTCCTCCGTCATAGATGATGTGAGCATGCAATTCCGCATCATCGCCCTCTCGGCGGCGCTTTCCGTGGGCGGATGCGCGAGCGACGATTCCAGTCCAGTGGCCCCGTCGAACGACACCGCCTCGGCCGCGTGTCAACAGGCTGTTCCGACCGGAAAGATGGTCGGAGCGAGCCCCACGACTGTCCAACAAGTCAGGGAACGCACCGGCGGGCCGGGCAATACGTCGCCCGCGTCCAAGCCCTGGCGAGGCCTGCCGGGTGACCAGTTCGCTGCCTGGTGCACCGTCCAAGTCTCTGGGCGGTTCGACGTGGGGGCCGCGACCGACGGCGCACCGTTCGTGACCTTCATGCAGAGCCAGGCGAACCCTGGTGTGTTTCCACAGGGGCCATCCATCCCCTGAGCCGCGAAACACTCACATGCCGCGATGAGGAACGTGTCGTCGGCCTGCACAACGCGCTCAGAGGGTGGCGATAGCCCTCGCTGAGCTGGCCCGGTCGAGGTTTACGCCAACGACCTCGTATGGGGGGCCGGGTCACATGACGGGCCGGTCTCGGCCCCACCAGGCGGGCGGAGCGGCGCGTACGGGTTGTAGTTCACTCGACCGGCCGGACGGGCCTTCCTCGGGAACAGGACATGGCGGGGCTTCGCAGCCTTGGTGGCGGCTGCGGCACTCTGCTTGGTCCAGATCAGCCACAATGCGAGGTCATCGAACGCGTCGTCGGTTGTCCGGCTGCCCAGGACCGTCTCGGCAAGTGCCGCGGCCTCGTCCAGATCGAAGGTGTCCAGGAGCTGCTCGCACACCATCAGAGCCAGGCGGGGTTCCACGAGGTGCAGGCCCATCTTCTTGGCAAGCTCGAGATGGTTCGCGGCAACAGCGAGACCCAGGTTCTGCTCGAAGGTGACCACACGCCAGAGCATCCACGCGGCGGCCTCTGGATGCTTCGCTGGCCAGCGGTTGATGTAGCGGTCCTTGCCCTTGCCGAGCAGAAACCAGTCGATGCGTTGGCGGGTCAGCTCCCCGCTCATGCCGAGCACGGCCATTTCGGCGACAGCCTGGTACAGGACGTCGCGCGGGCAGGGCTGCCCGGCCCGGCACGAGGGGCACGCCTCCTCGTTGCTGTCCCCGCACGGCTGGCTGGCCGCCACTTGTGGACGAGCCTTGGCCCACCACTTGAGGGCGCGCGTGGCGGCGAACGCAGGTTTGACGCCCAGGTCCTGCGGTGCGATGAGCTCGTAGACGGCACCGAGCAGCGTTCCCGCCTGGCCCGGCTGGGACGCGCCTGGTAGCAACTTCACGAGCAGGTCGAGGAGTCTTGGCCCGTTGTCCGGTGCGGCAACTCGAACCTCGTCGTGGAGCCACTGGCAGCGAAGTTTGACGCACTCCGCAGCCAGATCCACCCAGGCGAGCAGCTCTTCACGGGTGCCGGGGTGGTCCAAGGGGTCCGCGTGTCGAGCGAGGTGCGCGGGTGGTAGCTCCGGGTCGTACTGGCGGCTCGACCGGATGTACGCGGGACCCTTGGGTGACGCCGTGGTGCCCCGGTCGTGCGCGTTGAGAAGGTTACTCAGGGTGTAGAACGAGGCCTTCTTGGCGATCTGTGCCAGCAGCTCCACGAGCGCGTCTGCGGTCGCGCGGGCGTCGCTGAGTGCGTGGTGGGGCTTCGCGTTCCGCGCCGCCGTCAGCTCGCACAAGCGCGCCAGGCTAATGGAGCCTCGGTGGCCTATGCCTTCGAGCGCCACGAGGCGGGGAAGGGTGCTGGTGTCGATGATGGGGAGCTCCGGGAGGCTGGCCAGCGCCGGCCATGCCCGCACCTCCTCGGGGGTTCGGGCCTGGTCCAGTCTTGTGAGCTCGTCCCGGAGGACCTTGATGTCGGAGTTGGTGTGGGCGACGAAGACGGCGTTCGGGTCGCCCAGTGCGGCGATGATGGGCTTGGCGTAGACCCCGAACCTCCTCTTGCGTTTGACCAGGGTGTCGGTGAAGCCGTTCTTCGTCGTGGCCCTCGGGTGGATGGGCACGCCCGGGTTCATCTCCTTGTAGAAGTCGTCCTTGGGGTTCCGCCGCCCGGCGACGACCGGGACAACGGCGATGGAGATGAGGTGGTTGCCGCCCTTCGCCGGGCCAGAGGTGTACTCGGTGTCAACGACGTAGAACGTCCGGGAGGTGAGGTGCTCGAACAGGTCCTGCTGGGCGTCGGTCAGTTTGGTCTTCATGTGACATTCCGCTGCTTGGCGAGCATGGGGATGAGGAACGGGTTCAGCAGCGAGGAGTACAGCTGGGCGCCACCGCGCCTGGCCTTCGTCTTCGTGCCGGCCACCTCACCGTCCGGGGGCGGCTCCTCATCGGCGGCGGACTGCCACACCTTTGGCGGCGGTAGCGGTGGTTGCGTGTCGGTGACGGCACGCGGCAGGGGCGCCCACCCGCCGGCCTTCTCGTTGTCGGCACGGATGACGGCGCTGATGTTGTCCATGTCGCCGAGGCCGCCCTGGCTGCGGCAGACGGCAAGCGCGAGCAGGGCGTTGGTCCTGGCCAGGTTCCGGTATCGATGTGCTCGCCCCGACCCGGTGAACGGTTCGAGGGTGAGCCGGATCTGGTTCTCCACGGAAGCGTTCGATGCCGGCAGCTGTGGCTGCTTGCGCAGCAGCGGCAGCGCGGCGGCAACCCGGTTCTCGTAGAACGTGCGCTGGTCGCGAGTGGTCGTGTCCGGCGCGCCCAGGCCCTTGACCATCGCGATGAGGTCCTCCCACCAGCGGGTCCAGTCCCGGGGGGCGAGACTCAGCATCTCGTCGCGGCGCAGGTAGTCGAGGTGCTTGGACAGGGCCGGGATGAGGACCCGGCGGTCATTGACCATCTCGCTGGCGCCGGGGAGCTTCATCAGGGAGGCACGAACGTTCTGGTGGATGTGGAACAGCGAAGGGATGTGCCCGACCACGCCCTTGCCGTAGTGGCTGTTGACGGCGTTGAGGATGGCCGCTGAACAGTCGCTCACGATGAAGTCGGGCCGGGTCCCAACCTCGTCGAGGACAAGTCGCCAGGCCAGCTCGGAACCACCGGGGTAGGCCCGGACCATCCGCAGCCGGGCCTCCCGTGTGGGCATCTCGACTTTGGCGGGGTGCTCGTCGTCTACGGGCTCTGTCGGTTTCTTGTGGTGCCAGACGAGTTCGACGACAACCAGGACACTCCACGAGTTGCGCTGGTGGCTGGACCGGGTGCTTGCACGCCGGTGAACAGCGACGGGTTGCTCGTCCAGGATGTAGACGACCGGTGAGGCAAGGACGGCATTGGGGTTGGCGGCCAGCGCAGCGTCGTTCTCTTCACGAATCTTGGCTTCACGCGCGAGCATGCCGGCGTTGACCGTGTCGAAGAACAGGTGGGAGTACTGCTCCACAAGGTCTGCGGCCAAGTGCCAGGAGTTCTTCGACTGCTCAGTGGTCCACGACATTGCCTTGCTGCCGGGCGCGTCCTCCGACAGGACTACGGGGTCGTCCTGTCCGCCCTGGTGGCTCACGACGTGTCTGCGGGCGGCGTCGCGACGTTGCCGCATTTCCATCGACACCGTGGCGTAGCTCGAACCAGTTGACAGGTCGTTGAGAGCCTGTGCCAGGTTCTTCAGGGTCCACGGCGTGCGCCGCGCGCCGCCAAGGGCGCCCCGGTGGGGTGAGAGCAGCTCGTCACACACCGAACACGCCTCGACCCCCGCGTGAACCTCCTCGCGCGGCAGCGGGGTCATGAAGTAGTGGATGTCCGACCCGTCCGCAGGCGTACAGCGGTACCGCTGCCTGGGAACCGTTCCAGGACGCCCGACCCGCCCGTTTCGCACGACGTTGGAGAGCTTGTGGCTGAGGCAGTCCGGCGGCCTGTCCAGCGTGGTGATGGCCGACCCCGTCACGGATCTGAGAACCGAAAAGTAGTGCGGCTTTCCCTTCCCCACGGGGGGCACGCACTGGAACTTCCCCCAGATGAGCCCGTCAGCGGTCGTTCTCGTGCCCTTGAAGCGAACCTTGTGCTCGACGTGCGCCCTCTTGGGACAGGCGACGTCGTACCTGCGCAAGTGGTGTCGCTTACCCGGCCCTACCGCTGCCTTGGGACCGGTGGAGCTGGCAGGGACGACCGCGTAGTAGTGGCTGGCGCCGTCGGGGGCAGTACACCTGTACTTCTGCTTCGGCCCATCGGCGCTGTGCTGGACCCCGAACTTGGTGGTGGTGTAGCCACCGGTCTTGGTGTGGCCGGTTTTGGGGCAGCGCGGAGGTCGTTCGGTGGGTGGTGAAGCGCCGGCTACTGAGCCGACGACGGTCGCTCGGCCCATTGCGGGGACCTCCTGACAAGGGGAAACCCCCTCGGCATCACATCACTGTGATTGTACCGAGGGGGCCTGGCAGTGCGCAGTTTATTGCTCCCCTATCAGCATCATAAGCCGAATAGGTCCGAAACGGAGAGGGCCTTTGGCCGGTGATCTTGTCGGTGGAGCTGAGGGGGCTCGAACCCCTGACCCCCTCGTTGCGAAC
>PKWT01000405.1:0-1267 GCA_003132125.1 Micrococcales bacterium
GCCTCGACTTCAACCACGACCCGTACTGGCCGGAGCTCGCCGACCGACTGAGCTCTCTGAGCCGGGCCGGCCTGGACGTGTCCGGCATGGTCATGGCGGCCGCCGCGGAAAAGCCGCTACCGGACGATCAGGGCCCGGCGGCACTGTGGTGGCGTCTCTCGCGGCACCTGTCCCCGGCTGCGGTCGCCGCAACCGGTGGCTCCGGCGCGGAGACGCTGCGGCCCTCGTGGTCGTCAGAGCTGGTGGCCAGTCTCGGGGAGCCGCGCGCCGCCCGGGTCATGGCCGACCCGGCCTGGCCCGCTCTGGTCGCGGCCGTCAACGGCGCCGTCGGCTCCGGCTGGGCCCCCCAGCAACTGCTCACCGACATCGATGCCGGCTACGAGCAGCCTCTGCCAGCGTCCGACTTGGGCGAAGCTCTGGTGTGGCGGGTTGCGGCGTTGACCGACCCCGAACCCCTGTACGGAGTTGAGCCACCACCGGACCCAGCCGACCAGTGCGACGAGCCGCCGGAGGACCTGCATTTGCTCGTGGTCGACGACCGCGGCCCACACCGCTACGCGACCCTCAATGTGGAGAGCGCGCTGCCTTTGACCAAGAACAAGCCGTCACGTGAACAAGCCGCACCCGAAGTCGAGAGCTACGACGAGGCGCTCTTCCACGCCGCACGGCATCGTGAGTACGCGCCAGCCGCGGACCTGGACGCGTTGGACACAGAGCGACAGCTTGTCGAAGCGAACAGGTGGGACCACGCATCGGTCCCACGGGAACGGCTGCTCGAGCTCAACGAGATGGCCGCCGACTTCTTCACCGCCGGCTACCCCGACTCCTGGGGACCGGCCTACGTCGTCGGCCGGCTCGGCACCGACCTGGCCGACCACCCCACTTTCCGGCCCGGGTACGCCCCCGCAAGCTGGACCAACCTGACCGACCACCTGCGCCGCCGCGGCGTTAGCGACGAAGAGATCCTCGCCACCGGCCTCGGCCGGGTAGCCAGCACCGGCCGCATCATCGACCAGTTCCGTGACCGCCTCGTCATGCCCATCCGCAACGGGGGCCAGATCCACGGGTTCGTCGGCCGCCGCAACCCCACCGCGGCCGACGACGGGAAAGCCGGACCCAAGTACCTCAACACCTCTCAGACCGACCTATTCGACAAGAGCGCCCAGCTCTTCGGGCTCTCCGAAGGCCGCCACGCGTTGGACGCCGGGGCCACCCCCGTCCTGGTCGAGGGCTTCTTCGACGCCATCGCCGTCACCCTCGCCGGCGA
>PKWT01000405.1:1275-6452 GCA_003132125.1 Micrococcales bacterium
CCGCCCCGGGGTCACCGTCGCCACCGACGCCGACCTTCCCGGTGAGATTGCAGCCCAGCGGGCGTTCTGGATGTTGACCTCCCGCGGGGACACACCACGCCACGCGACCATATGCCGCGGCCAGGACCCCGCCGAGGTCCTCGAGCACGCCGGACCCACGGTGCTGCGCGCTTGCCTGGACGACGCGCAGCCCTTGGCAAGGCACCTGCTCGACGAGCGACTGAACCACCTCGACGCCACACCGCAGGCGGTGCTGGACTGCGCCGCCGTCATCGCCGCGCAGCCCCCGCACACCTGGCTGGAACAGATCGACTGCGTCACCGCCCGAACCAATCCCGGGCCGGGCATCGTTCAGCAAGCGGTCACCGACGCCGCCCGACGATGGACGCTGGACCCGCTCGGCGAAGGGCAAGGCCAGATCAGCAACCTCGAGAGCGTCCGTGCGCGGCTGCAACGAGCCGCCCAAGCACCTCTCTCGTCTGACGGACAGGCGGACCTCGTTTCAAGGACGGCTGCCGCGGCCACGCGACGCCTTCACAGCGGGCAGTCAAGGGGGCCTAACTCCGACGGCCAAACGGCACCAGCAGTCACCACCACGCACGAGCTGCAGCCGCTCGATGTGTGGCGCGAGCTGGTTCGCTCCATCGACTCCCGGCTCACAACCGGCGAGGACTGGCCCATGCTTGCCCGGGCGATCCAGGAAGCTGAGACAGCGGGCTGCCACGTGGCTGGTGAACTCAGTCAACTCGCAACCGGCGGAAAGCTCTCCGATGAGCACCCAGCCACCGAAATTGCATACCGCTTACGAGCTGCAACGCAGACCATGACCGACATCGAGCCAACCCCCGGCCCCGACCCAAAGCAGGCGGTGGTCAGCTCAGCCGCCCGCTCCCACGTGGGCACTCGGCCAGCCCAGCGCGACCCGACCCGACCGACGAGGTGACCGGGACGTTCCAGCCGCGTGCCGACGCGGCGTCTCGCGCAAGGTGTTGATACCTGGCTGCTCGGACGTCAGCCTCCGGCCAAGGAGCGCCCAGAGCACGGAGCAGGGTCTGTAAAGAGCTCGAACAGGTGTTCTGGCGTGTCGTCGCTTGCGTCCTGAAAAGTCTGGGGTAAGCTCGCCTGCGTGGCCTTCACTTTCATCGACCTGTTCGCTGGCATCGGCGGGTTCCACGGCGCTCTGGGTGCCGCCGGCGGCGAGTGCTGGTTCGCCTCCGAGATCGACGGCCTGTGCCGGCAGGTGTATGAGGACAACTGGGGTCTAAAGCCGTCCGGCGACATCGTGCCCCTCACCGAGGGCAAGATGGAGGTTCCGCCCCACGACGTGCTCGCGGCCGGCTTCCCGTGCCAGCCGTTCTCCAAGAGTGGCTTCCAGCGTGGGATGGAGGAGACGCGGGGCACCCTGTTCTTCAACATTTGCATGATCCTCAAGCACCACACGCCCGCGGTCATCGTGTTGGAGAACGTCCGCAACCTCGCCGGACCACGCCAGCGCGACACCTGGCTCACCATCGTGCGGACCCTGCGAGACATCGGCTATCGCGTGTCCGACCAGCCTGCGGTGTTCAGCCCTCACCTGCTCCCTCTGGAGCGAGGCGGTCGACCGCAGGTCCGAGAGCGCGTCTTCATCACCGGGACTTACGTGGGGCCAGAGCGCGCGTGGCTGGAGACGGACATCGAGCCCATCGTCACCCCTAGCACCGACCTGGGCTGGGCACGGCCGGTGTGGAATCTGGAGACCGACCTGCCTCTGGACGCCGACGAGGACATCCCCGACGTCGAGCGATACCAACTCTCGCCCACCGAGCGTGGCTGGATCGACATGTGGAACGACTGGCTGTCGCGCATCGATGAGGAGAAGGTCCCCGGCTTCCCCATTTGGGCCGACGCCTTTCGCCATCCCGCGGTCATTCCCGCGGGCACCCCTGCGTGGAAGACCAATTTCCTCCGCAAGAACGCTGAGCTCTATCTCCGCAATAGAGGCACCATCGACGAGTGGCTCGAGAAGTACGACAACCTCAAGGACGTGCCAGCGTCGCGGCGAAAACTGGAGTGGCAGGCGCAGGAGACCGAGCGCGATCTCTACAACTGCGTCTTGCACATGCGGCCGAGCGGCATCCGCGCCAAGCGCCCTACCTACCTGCCTGCCCTCGTCGCCATCACTCAGACCAGCATCTTCGGACCGCGCAAGCGGCGCATCACTCCTACCGAAGCGGCGCGACTCCAGGGACTACCCTCGTGGTTCGATTTTGGTGACCAGCCCGAGGCCGCCACCTACCGACAATTGGGCAACGGCGTCAACCTCGGGGCGGCATACTTCGTCTTCCGGCAGCACGTGCTCCGCGACCAGGAGGACCTTCGCAAGACGGCGCCGCACCTAGTCGAGGCCGTCCTCCAGACCGGCCCACAGCCGATGGTCGCGCAGCGCCACGGGAGCGGGACGATCGGCGATGCGAACGGGCAAGCGGAGCTGCGTACCGGCAAACACTCTGTAGTGCGTGACCAAGAGGTGCGGCTTGACGAGCACCTTGAAAGAACGTTCGTCGATCGCTAGCGCGCCGCGGTCGAACAGGCGGTGGACGTCCGTCCGCAGCAATAATCCGTTGGAGACGCGGTTCGTCCCAGGTCCCATGTAGGGCACGATGTGAGCCGCCTCCAACGCTTCGACGGCGTCGTAACCCGTTACGGCGCAACGGAAGCCGTATGCGTCCATGATCGCCGTGCGGAAGCGGTCCTGGCCCTCCCTCGTGACAATCTCCATCAGCCGGCGAGTGCGCTCGTCCGATACTTGCTCGGGGTCGAACAGGTCGGGCAGCGGATCTTCCTCGCCCGGGACAGCAACAAAGGTGTCCACGTCCGGCATGGGTGCCGACCTGCCAGGCACACCAAACTCGATCAGCCCGTTGATGATCTGTTGCAAGGCGACGTCCGTGACCGTAGCTCCAGTCGACAGCCATTTGGCGTCTTCCGGGGTTCTGGTGGCTGAGGCGATGCAGGCCAGGGTCAGGGCGTCTTTGACCTTGTCGTTCACTTCGATCCCTAGCGCCCGGGCCAGCTCCTCCATGAAGTCCTTGCGCACGGTCGAGCCACGCGACGTCGTGAAGTGACGCATGCCCAGAAGGTCGGACAGCACAGACATGAGCGGTCGCTCCGGAAATTCCGCGCCGTAGGTGCGAGCCATGTCTGACACAGTAGGCGGAGAACGCGCAGACGAGGCGGAAGGTGGCCATGGGCGAAAAGTGGGTGTCGACGCCGCAGGGACGTCACCTCATGGGTCGGCGGAGCCAGGACACCGAGCCGGAACTGCGTCTACGCCATGTCCTGCACGCTCGGGGTGGCCGTTACCGCCTGCACCCACGACTGGCCAAGGGCTGCACACCCGATCTGGTGCTGCCGTCGCGGCGTCTGGCGGTTTTCGTCGATGGCTGCTGGTGGCATTCCTGTCCTGTCCACGGTCGCAAGACCGCCTTCACTGGGCCTAACGCTGAGCTGTGGACAGCGAAGATGGCCCGCATTCGCGAGCGTGACGCACGGGCGGACCAGATGGCCAGGGACCAGGGCTGGACCGTGTGCCGGCTGTGGGAGTGCGAAATCCGCGCCGATGTGGACCGCTGCGTCGACGACATCCTCGGATGCGTTCGTGTCTGACCAACCCCTGTTGCCGCTGGGTGTTGAGCCAGCCGCCACGCCAAGCTCTCCTGCTGCGGCCGTGTCGCCCAGGGACTCCTTCCGGGCCTTCCAGCAACTCAGGGAACGCTGGTCAACCAACAGCGGCCTGGGCCTGGAAGTGCTACGGGCCATGCACGAGATCATCAACCGGTACGACGTCAGCGACCGTGCCAATCGGTTCGTCGTGGGCCACTACATGGAGGCTGTTCTCGCCGCCACTTTCTATGGTGCCGACCTCATCGCCCCACCAGCCGGAGCCAACGCCGACGGCTTCGATCTGCGCGGCATCACCGCCCACTTCCATGACGTGATGAGCGTCAAGTGCTCGTTCACTCCTGGCCAGGGATTCCGGATCACCAACGGGATGAATGGTCCCGGCCGTGGCTGGACTGACCCGACCCTGTTCATCAGCCCCAGTCTGCCGGGCATCGTCTACGCCTCACCGGCGGAGCATCCGGACCTCGCGGCCCTGGTTCGTCAGGTGAGCGATGCAACCACCCTGAACCTGACCGCGCTGCGCGAACACGTGCGCCGCCACCCCGAATGCGTTATCCCTATCGTGGTTCCGGCGAACCCCCGGACCGGGCGCGGTTCCCTCGGTGCGGACGTCTTCCGACAGATTGTCGGGGACTCCCCCGGGATGTACCCGGAGCTGTCGCGCGTTATGGTGCGCGCTCGGATCGCTTCCGAGGGCGGTGACATGATGGAGCAGGTGGCACAACTCCTGGATTGGGAACGCGGCGGGCGCATTACCGCGGCGCAACGCGAAGACATGGTCGGACGCCTCATCGGTCGCTGAACAGGTCAAGGTCGGGCACTTGCAGCAGTTGCTGTTGGCGAGGCCGACTGACCGCGACGCCGCGGCGGTGGGCTGTCGGTACTAAGTGGTGTACTGCGCTTTGGTGCAGATGGCCTGCGCCCACTGCATCGAATTGGAAGTGTTCAGATGGCTACGTACACCGTGACCAAAGTTCGCAAGGAGCCCTCGTCGGACAAGTCGCATCGCCACATCGAGGGCGTCATCACCACGACGGGTTCGCACTACACGCGGCGCCAAGTCGTGGACAGCATTGACGCCGGGCATACGTGGCAGACCAGTGCGGGAGGCTACACGGCCACCATTCGGAAGTTGACCTACTGTTTCCGNNAACCTGGAAAACTTGCCCGAGGGCTAGCCGCGAGCGGCTTGCGCCCCCTGGGGTGGCTGGCGAGGTGTTTTGAAGAAGTTCACCGCAGCGATAAAGCGACCTCGACGACGCCGAGCTCGGCGGTCTTTCCTTTCTGGCCACCTCGGAAGGCAGGGGACGGGGGCCGCAGTTGTCCCAGGACAATCACGCGGTGACCGGAGTGCAGCGTAGAGGCGGCGTGCTCCGCGTGGGCGCCCCTGACGATGCAATGAGTGAACAGGGGCATTTCGCGTCAATGTCCCAGGATGGGGTCGAATTCCCTGTCGTTGGACGCGACAGTGAATCGGGTGATGGCGGTTCCTGTTGCGGTGTAACGAAGTT
>PKWT01000428.1 GCA_003132125.1 Micrococcales bacterium
AAACCGGCCTGAAGTGAGCAAGGGCAGGGAACAGCCCGTGAGTCCAGGGCTGACGCTCTGGCGTGCGACGGACGAATCGCACTGCTCACGGGCCGCGGTGACTGCGTGGATTGCGGTCACCCTGCCGTCCATGCTCTGGCACACCGAAAGGAGGCCAGGAACGGGCTGGGCTAACGCTCAGCCACCTCACGCGTCCGTTTGATTTTCACTAGGCGGACCACCTCCCTTCTCGTGTCCTTACACGGTAGATGGGCGGATCGGCTCTCGCAACGACTTTCTCAGAGCCTGGACCGAGCGGCGGCGAACAGCTCAGACAGGGCGAACCGCCGTGGAGTCCACCGCGATCCACACGGCCTCGGTCTGGGCGAGAAGGCGACCGTCGGCGGCATACAGGCAGGTTCCGCTGTAGAACTTGCGGCCGTCGTGCCGGCGCGGCCACGCCATGACGACATGGGGCTCCCCGACCTTCGGCAGCTCATGGACAGCTGCCGTCATCGTCCCCAGCACGATCTCGCGTTTGGCGATGCCGGACGCCCAGGCGCCGGGGCAGTCCAGCGCCGCCCAGACCAGCTCCGGGGTCGACTCGCGCGGAGTCCAAGCGGCCGCGCGCAGCGTCTCGTGCCCGGCGAGCAGTCCGGTATGCAGGCACAGGGCATCGGCGGGGTCGCGGCCGGTGCCACAGGTGAAACAGGTGGGGAACGGGTGAAAGAGCAGACCCTCGTATGCCGGACCCGCCGCCTCCGCCTGCGCGTAGGTGACCGGCGTCGGCAGCTCGTCGGGGTCGAGGGACTCCGCCGGAAAGGCTTGCGCCACCAGCGTCTTGCCGTCCCAGGCCTCGACCGTGCCGTCGTCGCCGCGCAGGACCGCCATCTCGGTGTCCAGCGGTGGGGGAGTGCGGAGGCGAACCGTGACCGCGCCGCCGTCCAGAGCCCCGTCGACGAGCTGGGCCAGATGGCCGCTGGTCCATCCTCCGTTGCCAGACATCGGGGGACCGCAGAAACGTGCCGGCACGACGAAGGTCTCGCTCATGAGATCGAGCTCTCGTCGGGTTGCGTAGAAGATGTCTCTGCATTGGTCATGGGTGAGAGGCTATGTCCGTGACCGACTTGATTGATACCACCGAGATGTACCTCCGGACAATCTTCGAGCTGGACGAGGAGGGCATCGTCCCTCTGCGGGCGCGCATCGCCGAGCGTCTGGGGCACTCTGGCCCCACCGTCTCCCAGACGGTGGCTCGCATGGAGCGGGACGGCCTGCTCACGCTGGCCGGTGACCGTCACATCCAGCTGTCCGTGGAGGGCCGCCAGATTGCGACCCGGGTCATGCGCAAGCATCGACTTGCGGAGCGTCTGCTGCTCGACGTCATCGGTCTCGAGTGGGAGTTCGTCCACGATGAAGCGTGCCGGTGGGAGCACGTGATGAGCGAACGGGTCGAGCGCAAGATCCTGGCGCTGATCGGCGAGCACCACGAAAGCCCGTATGGCAACCCCATCCCGGGGCTCGATGAGCTGGGGGAGCCGCTGAACGAGGACTTCCGTCGGGGTGTGAGCAACCTGGTCGATCTGGTCGCCGACGGGCCCACCGTGGTGACCGTGCGCCGGATCGGCGAGCCCGCCCAGGTCGAGCCCGATGCGTTGACCCTGCTGACCCAGGCCGGTCTGATGCCTGGCCGCCAGGTTCGCGTGTACCGCGAAGATGGCCGGATCGTGGTTGTGCGCGAGGGCGCCGCGGAAGTTACCGGGGTCTCGTTGCCTGATGACGTCGCCGCCCACGTATTCGCTGACACCCCGACTTCGTAGTTTCTTGGTCGAATCAAGAACTCTCCGTGACCTGAATGTGACATTGGAACTCTGCCTGTGTACGGTGGTGGGACTCTGTCCCCCCGGACGGAGTTCTTGATGCGGTTCGCCTAGTCCTGTCACCGCACTCGAGATTGTCAACATCCGCTTGGCAGGAGCGGGGGACCCACTTGCGGGGCGTCGAGAGACGCTCCTTGGGGTGAAGCCCTCTCGGTGGCGGTCGACTTCGGTCGGCTCGCTGGCGTGAAGGCCGGGTGACTCCAACCCGAACCCGACAGCTCACCTCGTAGGCGTTTGGAGAGGTCTAGCTACTGTGCCGAACAACATCTCGGGACGCCATCGCGCCCAAGGTCGCTTGAACCCTGTCTCATCCCTGTCAACGGCCATCTCGCGTTCAGCGAAGCCGGCGGCCAAAGCCTCCGCCGTGATCGTCGTCTCCGGTGGCATGGCGGCTTCCTTCGCCCTCCCGGCCTCCGCGGCCACGCTGGTCACCCCGGCGAGGAGTGCCAAGGCACCGGCTGCGACTGACGTCTTTGCTATCGCGGCTCCGTCGGCCGCGCAGGCACCGCTGGTCTCCCCGGCATTCGGGAGCATCGGCTTCAGCGGTGTTGACAAGCCAAAGCCCGTCCGTTCCACGACCATCAGCTCAAGCCGCTCGGCCACCCGCGTGCCACTGGCCAACGTGGCCCCGGCTCCCGCCTCGGCCGGAGTGCTCGCCATCGCGGCCAGTCTGAAGGGCATCTACTACGTCTACGGCGGCACCACGCCTGCCGGCTTCGACTGCTCTGGCTTCACGCAGTACGTCTTCAACCGGGTCGGTATCAAGGTGCCGCGGACGGCTGAGGAACAACGCCTGTTCGCCACTCCCGTGGCCACCCCGAAACCGGGCGACATGGTGTTCTTCGGGGTACCTGCACACCACGTGGGTATCTACGCCG
>PKWT01000311.1 GCA_003132125.1 Micrococcales bacterium
GATGCAAGGACCGTGATCCGGCTGACTTCGCGCCATGCAGTCTCCAAAGCCGTTGAGCGCCGGGTCGTTGTGCGGGACGCCCGTGGGAGGTACGCGCTGCCGACTGCCGAGGTCGGGATGCGGACTGCCAACCGCCTCAGTGCGGTCATGTCACACACCAGCGCAGCGGCCCACTGGGGCTGGGAAATGAGGGACGTGCCGGCTCGGGCGACGGTCACGGTCCCGCGCAACCGCAAGGTATCGGCCGAGGTGCGGTCCGAGGTTGACGTGTTCTGGCGACCTTTGGCCCGCGGTCGGGTCGGATCGGCTTTGGTGACCCCACCGGTCCAGACGGTGCTCGACTGTGCGCGGTGGCTCTCGTTCGATGCAGCGCTGGCGATTGCCGACTCAGCCTTGCGGCACAGGGCGGTGACCCGGGCCGAGCTGATGAGAGCCCATGATTCGTTCAGAGGCCACGGCCGCCAGCATGTGTTGAGGGTCATCGAGGCTGCAGACGCCCGTGCGGCCAACCCGTTCGAATCCGTCTTGAGGGCGATCGCGCTGGATGTGCCTGGTCTTCAGCTCCTGCCACAAGTGGAGATCCGCACCCCGGGGCGCCGGTTGGTGAGGCCTGACCTGGTCGACGAGCGGCTGAAGATCGCCGTGGAGGCGGACAGCTTCGAGCATCACGGCTCTCGAAAAGCGCTCGTGCTCGACTGTGTCCGGTACGACAACCTCGTCGTCGACGGTTGGACCGTGTTGCGTTTCGCTTGGGAGCACGTGATGCACCGCCCGGCGTGGGTGCGTTCGACGCTCGTATCTGTCACGGATCGTCTGATCGCCGCGGGCGCGTGACTTCAACCCGCGGGCGCGCGACCTCAACCTTGACCGTCAAACGTGCACTTGCCGTCGCTTGAGGTATGCCGTGGGTCGATTCCCGCACAAGTCCGCGCGCACGCGCCTGGGATTCGCTGTCGTGCACGTTTGACGACAGAGTCGGCTCGGCTGGCGGGGGATAGCCTTGGCGGCATGACCTCCCTGAACCCACATGACCCTGGCCATGAGGCTGGATTCAACACTCGTGCGATCCATGCAGGGCAGGAGCCGGACTCGATGACCGGGGCTGTCGTGCCGGCGATCTACCAGGTCTCGACCTACAAGCAGGACGGGGTGGGCGGCCTACGGGGCGGGTATGAGTACAGCCGTTCAGCCAACCCGACCCGCACCGCTCTTGAGCAGTGTCTGGCCGCGCTCGAGGGCGGGAGCCGAGCATTTGCCTTCGCCTCCGGCTTGGCGGGGCAGGACACCACGATCCGGGCGTTGCTCAAACCCGGTGACCACGTGGTTGTTCCGACCGATGCCTACGGCGGCACCTACCGTCTGCTGAACAAGGTCGCCCTCCCCTGGGGGGTGGAGCACACCGCCGTCAAGATCTCGGACGTCGCGGCGGTGCGTGCGGCGATCCGGCCCGGTCAGACCAAGATCGTTTGGGTCGAGACACCCACCAACCCGATGCTCGGTATTGCCGACATCGCGGCCCTCGCGACCGTCGCACACGAGGCGGGGGCCATCCTGGCAGTCGACAACACGTTCGCCACGCCCTACCTCCAGCAACCGCTGGCCCTTGGCGCCGACGTCGTGATGCATTCGACCACCAAGTACTGCGGCGGCCACAGCGACGTCGTCGGTGGTGCCGTCGTGACGGCGAAGACCATTGCGGTTCCTGGGTTCGAGGACGCTGAAGACCGCATTGCCTTCCACCAGAACTCGATGGGCGCGATTGCCGGTCCATTCGACGCATGGCTTGTGCTGCGCGGTCTGAAGACCCTCGGCGTGCGTATGGACCGCAGCTGCGACAACGCGGAGAAGGTTGTCGAGTTCCTTCTTGGCCACAGCGCGGTCACCGCCGTTCACTACCCGGGTCTTCCCGGTCACCCTGGCTACCGGGTGGCGGCCAAGCAGATGAAACGATTCGGGGGCATGGTCTCCTTCGAGGTCAGGGGCGGCGAGCAGCAGGCGGTGGACGTCTGTGGCGCCACTGAGCTCTGGACCCTGGGTGAGAGCCTTGGTGGCGTCGAGTCACTGATCGAGCACCCGGCCCGTATGACGCACGCCTCGGTCCGTGGGACCGAGCTGGAGGTGACCGGTGACCTCGTGCGTCTCTCCACCGGCATCGAGGACGCCAAGGACCTCATCGACGACCTCGACCGCGCGCTCGCCAAGAGCGCCGTTTGATGCCCAACTCCTGCCGTTGAGGCGAGTGCTCTGCGTCGACTTCGGGTCGACGTTCACCAAGGCCGTTCTGCTCGACCCCACGGACGGGAGTCTCCTCGCTCACGCGTCAGTGCCGAGCAGTGTCAGCACCGACATCCTCGACGGATACCGCTCGATCCGCGAAACCCTTGCCACGCAAGGGTTCCCCGTCGCGGACGAGGTGTTGGCGTGCTCGAGCGCGGGCGGTGGTCTGCGGCTTGCAGTCGTGGGTTACGAGCGGTCCGTCACAGCAGAGGCTGGCCATCGGGTCGGACTCAGCGCTGGGGCGAAGGTGGTTCAGGTGGTGGCCGGTCCGATGACAACAGCCCAGGTGTCGACGTTGCGCGCCGCCCGGCCCGACGTCATCCTGCTGGTGGGCGGGACGGATGGAGGTAACACAAATGTATTGCTGCACAACGGTTCTCGGCTTGCCAAAGCCCGTCTGGGCGCTGCGATCGTGGTCGCTGGCAACGTCGACGTTCGCGCCGAGCTGGCTTCCTCCCTGGAGTCGACCGGCCGGCATTTTGTCCTCACCGACAACGTGCTGCCACAGATTGGCGTGATCAACCCCATGGGGGCCCGCGCAGCGATCCGCGAGGTGTTCTTGCGACACGTGATCGGCGGCAAGGGGCTGTCCAAGGGCCCCGAGTTCGCTGCGATGGTGCGTGCGGCGACCCCCGACGCGATGCTGCGCGGGGTCGAGACGCTTGCCGCGGCTACTGACGGCGATGTCCTGGTCTTTGACGTCGGCGGAGCCACCACCGATGTCTATTCGGTGATCAGTCCTGAGGGTGAGGATGCCGTGCTGCGCAAGGACGTCGTGCCCCAGCTCTGGCACGCGCGAACTGTGGAAGGCGACCTGGGGATGCGCTGGAACGCCGGGGGCGTCGCGGACGCGGCGAAGGCGGAGCACCTGCTGTCCGGTTCCGACCTGGCGCGGCTCCGGGCGTGGGCAGTCAGGATGGAGGCCAACCCGGCATACCTGCCGAAAGGCGGGCGAGAGATCGAGCTCGACCTGGTCCTCGCTCGTGTGGCCGCCGTTACCGCCGTACGTCGGCACGCACGCCCTGCCCACCCCGGGGATCCAGCCCGTCCATTGACCCGACTCGCCCACATCGTCGGCTCAGGTGGCGTGCTGCGGTACAGCCCAAAAGCCAGTCAGGACAGCGTATTGCGAGCCATTACGTCCGATTTCGCTGGTGGGTGGAAGGTTCCTGCCGAGGCGCGCACGGCGGTCGACTCGGCATACCTGCTGTTTGCGGCGGGCCTGCTGGCGGACGCTGAGGGCCACGGCCCCGAGGTCGCTGCCAGGGTGGCCCGACAGGTCCTTGCGTCGGGCTGACGTCGCCGGCGATATCCTGCGCCCATGGCCTCAACCTCGCTGCCCGTGACCCTGGACGACGTGGTCGCCGCGCAAGAGCTGCTGAGCAGCATCATTCGTCCGACCCCGCTCGAGTTCAGCGGTGCGCTGTCCGAGCGTGTGGGGAGTGACGTCCACCTCAAGTGCGAGAACCTCCAGCGCGCAGGGTCCTTCAAGATCCGCGGCGCCTACACGCGCATGTCCCGCCTCAGCGATGAGGAGAAGGCTCGCGGTGTCGTCGCGGCCAGCGCCGGTAACCATGCTCAGGGGGTGGCGCTCGCGGCTCAGCTGCTCGGCATCAAGTCGACTGTTTTCATGCCTCTGGGCGCACCGATTCCCAAGCTCAATGCCACGCGCGCCTATGGCGCCGAGGTGGAGCAGCTCGGCACCAGCATCGACGAATGTCTTGTGAGGGCAAAGCAGTTCGAGGCCGAGACAGGCGCTGTCCTCATCCACCCGTTCGACCACGCGGATATCGTTGCCGGGCAGGGGACCTGTGGCCTCGAGATTCTGGAGCAGTGCCCAGACGTCCAGACCATTCTGGTCAGTGTGGGCGGAGGCGGTCTGCTGGCCGGTATCGCAACGGCAGTCAAGGCCAAGCGGCCCGACGTGCGCGTCATCGGGGTACAGGCGGAGATGGCCGCGGCGTACCCACCGTCCCTGGCCGCCGGCAGGCCGGTGCCCCTGACCTCGATGGCAACCATGGCCGACGGCATCGCGGTCGGCTGCCCCGGTGAGGTGCCGTACGCCATCGTCCGTGAGCTGGTCGACTCGATCGAGACGGTCAGCGAGGAGTCCCTGTCGCGCGCCCTGTTGTTCCTGCTCGAGCGGGCCAAGCTGCTCGTCGAGCCTGCGGGCGCCGCGGCCGTCGCGCGACTGCTGGATGCCGGACCGCAAACCTATGAGGGGCCGGTCGTTGCGGTCCTGTCCGGCGGGAACATCGACCCGCTGCTGCTGCTGCGGATCGTCCGGTACGGCCTGGCCGCTGCCGGGCGATACCTGCAGTTCCGGGTGCGGGTCTCGGACAGCCCAGGCTCACTCGCCGGACTGCTGGCCGATCTGGCCGGCGTCGACGCCAACGTCCTGGAGATCGAGCACGTTCGCACCGCCGCGTCTCTGCAGGTGCACGAGGTCGAGATCGCGGTTCAGCTCGAGGCCAAGGGCAGTGCGCACTGCGACGAGATCCTTCGGGCGCTGAGCAACAAGGGGTACCCGGTCTCATTCGGCTGATCGGCCGCTCCGCCGCTCGGTTCGCCGTGAGGTGAGTCGCCGCTAGGTCGCTGAGATCAGCCGACGTACGGCTTGGCGCTCAGGACCTTGACCTGGACGCTCTCCTTGCCCTTGGGGGGCAGGTAGCTGGTCACGTCCCCGGCCTTCTTGTCGAGGATGGCCTTGCCCATCGGCGACTTCTCGCTGTAGACGTCAAGGCCCGAGCCGTCGGCGATCTCGCGGCTGCCGAGCAGGAAGGTGAGCGTTTCGCCGAACACCTCGACGGTGACGACCATGCCGGGCTCGACGATGCCGTCGTCCGGGGGCGCGTGCCCGACGATGGCGTTCTCCAACAGCTGGGTCAGCTGACGGATCCGGGCCTCCATCTTGCCTTGCTCTTCCTTGGCCGCGTGGTAGCCGCCGTTCTCCTTCAGGTCGCCTTCGTCGCGTGCCGCCTCGATCTTCTTCGAGATCTCGGCGCGGTCCTCACCGGTGAGCTTGTTCAGCTCTTTCTTGAGCCGGTCATAGGCTTCCTGGGTCAGGTAGCTTGCAGCAGGCGGCGCTGTGTCGGTCACGTCTGGCTCCTTGTGTGCGTGGTCTTGGCAACGGTTCGCCAGAATCAGCGGTATGCCGTGTGCCAAGCAAGCGGGTCCGGACCCTCGATCTGATGATCGGCAGGACCAGACCCACGGTGTGTGCCTCAAGAGTACCAATCATCCGCCTGGACGGGCATACCTGCGTTTAGTCGATCGAGCAGGACCTGACCACTCCGGTGACCGCGCGGGTGGTGGTGCGGACCCGGGTCGTGAGTTTCACGGACCGAGTCTCGGAGCCAGGAACGGCGACCTCCAGGAGACCCACCGTGCCGAACCCCTGGTCCAGAGCGCCGATCACGCAGGTGACATCGCGGCCGATCGGTCGGCTGACGAGGTAGGTCACGTCCACGGTTCTGTCATCGATCACGTGATAGCCCAGGTTGGTCCAGCTCGGTTTGCCGACCGTGCTGGCCAGCCCGAACCAGACGGCCAGCGCGCAGCCGAGCAGGATGCCGATGGTGCCCAGGACCCACGCTCTGGCGTGCCCCGGGGCGGGGCGTGGGATCGGCAAGAGGAGGACCTTTCCGGAGGAGCTGGCGGTGGTCGGGTGACAAGATGTGCGTTGAACTGATAGTCCGGTATGACGCTGAACAGGAGCGTACGTGGATAAGGGAATGCGGCTGATGGCGGTGCATGCGCACCCCGATGACGAGTCGAGCAAGGGTGCGGCGACGATGGCCCGCTATGTCGCCGAGGGCGTTGACGTCCTGGTGGTGTCATGCACCGGTGGCGAGCGCGGCGACGTCCTCAACCCGGGACTCAAGCACGACCCCGAGATCCTGCGTGACCTGCCCGAGGTTCGCCGTCGTGAGATGGCCAAGGCCCAGCAGATCCTTGGCGTCCAGCACACCTGGTTGGGTTTCGTGGACTCCGGCCTGCCCGAGGGCGACCCGTTGCCCTCCCTGCCCGACGGCTGCTTCGCACTCGAGCCGATCGAGGTGACGACCGATGCACTGGTGCGGGTGATCCGGGACTTCAAACCGCACGTGATGACCACCTACGACGAGCACGGTGGCTATCCCCATCCGGACCACGTCATGTGTCACACGGTGTCGATGTCCGCGTTCGCTGCGGCCGGTGACCCGACGGCATACGCGCATGCCGGCCAGCCCTGGCAGCCTCTGAAGATCTACTACAGCCAGACACTGACCAAGGGTCGGATCCTCGCGTACCACGATGCGATGGAAGCGGCGGGGCTCGAGTCCCCCTACGGCGAATGGATCTCTCGATGGCAGGAGCGCGGAGAACGCACCATCACCACGAGGATCGAGTGCGCCGACTACTTCGAGCTTCGGGACCAGGCGCTGTTGGCTCACGCCACCCAGGTCGACCCCGACGGCACGTGGTTCAGGGTTCCGATGCAGATGCAGAAGGACATCTGGCCGACTGAGGACTTCGAGGCGGCGCTGTCCTATGTGCCGCTCGAGCTGCCGGAGTCCGACCTGTTCGCCGGGCTGGGGACCCCCGGGGAGGCCGATCGGCTGGCCACCTCGGATCGGCTGCACATCGCCTATGACGGACGGAAGGACACCTGATGGATCCCGAGAGCGTAGACGTCACCGCGGGGCTGGAGGGCTTCCTGGCCTTCTTCCTGCTTGCCGTGGCGCTGTACCTCCTCATGCGCAACATGAATGNNNGGTCCCGACTTAGGCTGACCTAACGGTGCGGGGCTGCCGTGCCGACCGAGGCGAGAAGACGGAGGTGACCGTCATGAGCGGTCGCGTGGTGCACTTCGAGATCCCGTTCGACGATGGCGATCGGGCCCGTGCCTTCTACCAGACCACGTTCGGCTGGGGCCTCACGCCCATGCCGGAGATGGGCTACACCATGGTCTCCACAGGGCCGATGGGCGACCAGGGGCCTTCGGAGTCCGGATACATCGGCGGTGGCATGATGCAACGTTCCGAACCTTCCCAGGGACCGATCATCACCGTGGATGTCGACGATATCGACGCGACGCTGGCCGCCATCGAGGAACACGGGGGCAAGACGGTGACAGCGCGCCAGGCGGTCGGTCAGATGGGCTTCTCCGCATACTTCAACGACCCCGAGGGCAATCTCATGGGTCTGTGGCAGAACGCGCCAACGCCTGAGTGACCGGTCAGGTTGGGTAGATCAGGCTGGGCAGGTCAGGCTGGGCAGGTCAGGCGGCGGGTCCGGACCCGTAGACCGCCATCGACACCGCTATGTAGTGGGCGATGAAGGCGGCGACGGTGCAGACGTGGAAGATCTCGTGGAATCCGAACCACCGCGGTGACGGGTTGGGCTTCTTGATCCCGTACACCACGGCGCCGAGCGTATAGAGCAGACCGCCGACGGCGATGAGGGTGACCACGGCNNAGCGGCTTGAGGTAGAAGACGGCCACCCAGCCCAGCGCGACGTAGATGGGTGTGTAGAGCCACCGTGGCGCGCCGACCCAGAAGACGCGGAACAGCACCCCGCCGATTGCGCCGATCCAGGCTATGAGCAGCAGGCTGCGGGTCTGGTTCGGGGGAAGGAGCAGTAGCGCGAAGGGTGTGTAGGTGCCCGCGATGATCAGGAAGATGTTGGAGTGGTCCATGCGCTTGAGCAGACCCGTCACCTTCGCGGACCAGGTGCCGCGGTGGTAGACCGCTGAGGTGCCGAACAACATGACGGCCGTGATGGCGAAGATGACAGCGCCGATGCGGGCCTTGACGTTGGGGGCCAGGGCCACCAGGACGATGCCGGCAGCCAGAGCGAGCGGGAAGGTGCCGGCGTGGATCCACCCGCGCAGCTTGGGTTTGACGGCCGCGACCGCCGCAGCGGCGGCTTCCATCGGGTTACGGTCGGTCTGCGGTGTGGAGCTCATCGTTGAACCATAACCTACGCAACCGTAAGTTACTAGCGCGTAACTTGTGAGCCCGCTCTTGTGGCCGGCGCAGGCGCACCGCCGCGCGGAGTACGGTTGAGTTCTGGCCAGAAGTCTAGGGAGTCTTGCCGTGGGGCTGCGTGATCT
>PKWT01000381.1:0-942 GCA_003132125.1 Micrococcales bacterium
GTCCGCGCTCGGCAACCGCGGCCAGGCCAACTACGCCGCCGCGAAGGCCGGCCTGCAGGGATTCACCAAGACACTGGCGATCGAGCTCGGCAAGTTCGGGGTCACGGTCAACGCCATCGCACCCGGCTTCATCGAGACCGAGATGACCGCCAACACCGCCAAGCGCGTCGGCATGCCGTTCGAGGACTTCAAGGCTGCCGCGGCGAAGCAGATCCCGGTGGCAAGGGTGGGGCAGCCAGAGGACATCGCCGCAACGGTGTCGTTCTTCGCCCGCGAGGACGCGTCGTTCGTGTCCGGTCAGGTCATCTATGTCGCCGGTGGCCCCCGCGCCTGAGCCCGGGCCACCGAACAGGAGCACATCGTCACGGAGGAGACATCACATGAAGACGTTCAACGGGCTCGACGAGTTCGAGCAGGCTGTGGGCGCCCATCTCGGCTACAGCGACTGGCACACGATCACCCAGGAACAGATCAACCTTTTCGCCGAGGCGACCGATGACCACCAGTGGATCCACACTGATCCCGTGAGGGCGGCGACCGGCCCGTTCGGTTCCACGATCGCGCATGGCTACCTGACTCTGTCCCTGGTCCCCAAGCTGGTCCGGCAGATCTACACCATCGAAGGCCTGCGGATGGGTGTGAACTACGGGTCCAACAAGGTCCGCTTCCCCGCCCCAGTTCCGGTCGGGTCGAGGGTCCGGGCAGGTGCCGAGCTGCTCGGGCTCGCCAGAGACTCACGGGGTGCCCAGGCCACGGTCCGGATCACCATCGAGCGGGAGGGCGGTGACAAGCCCGCCTGTGTCGCCGAGACCGTCTCGGTGCTGGTGGCCTGACATGTCCGCGATGGGTGAGCATGACGACGACATACCGCCGGGAATGATGGGCGACCCCGACGTTCCCGGGCTGGATCTCGCACGGTTCCGCGCCTTCTTCGAGGACGCC
>PKWT01000381.1:1055-1222 GCA_003132125.1 Micrococcales bacterium
GTCATCGGGGCTCCCTTCTATGTGATGGAGCGGGTGGAGGGTACGCCGTACCGCCTCGCCTCCCAGCTCGAACCGCTCGGGCCAGGGCGCACCGGCGCCATCTCGGCGCAAATGGTGGACACCCTGGCCACCTTGCACCGGGTCGACCCCGCGGACGTCGGGCTCAG
>PKWT01000381.1:1327-6553 GCA_003132125.1 Micrococcales bacterium
TACGCCGTCGCGGATGCCTCCACGGCGCCGGGCTTCCTCACCGATCTGGAGATGCTCAACCGGTATGCCGACCGCAGCGGGCGTGAACTGTCGGCGATGGGCTTCTACCTCGGGCTGGCTTACTTCAAGCTGGCCGTGATCCTCGAGGGCGTCCACTACCGCTTCGCCCATGGACAGACCGTGGGCGCCGGGTTCGACACCGTCGGTGTCATCGTCGAACCCCTGATTGCAGCCGGACTTACCTCGATGAAGGAGCACAACTGATGGACTTCGCCTACGACGCCATGACGCAGGAGCTCCGCGAGAAGCTGGAGGTCTTCATGGACGAGAGGATCTACCCTGCGGAACCGGTCTTCGCCGAGCAGATGGAGGCCCTCGACGACCCGTGGGCCTGGACCAGGGCCCCAGTGCTCCAGGAGCTCAGGGGCGAGGCCCGTGCCCGCGGGCTGTGGAATCTATTCCTGCCCGGCGAGCACGGCGCTGGGCTCACCAACCTGCAGTACGCGCCACTTGCCGAGATCACCGGGCGGTCTGGCCACCTGGCCCCCGCCGCGCTGAACTGCGCCGCCCCGGACACCGGGAACATGGAGGTGCTGACGATGTTCGGCACCGATCAGCAGAAGCAGCAGTGGCTCGAGCCGTTGCTCACCGGTCAGATCCGGTCCGCCTTCGCCATGACCGAGCCCGGCGTGGCCTCCTCTGACGCGACCAATATCGCAACCCGGATCGAGCGCGAGGGCGACGACTACGTCATCAACGGCCGAAAGTGGTGGATCAGCGGTGCGATGAACCCGGACGCGAAGATCTTCATCGTGATGGGCAAGACCGACCCGACCGCCGACCGGCATCGCCAGCAGAGCCAGATCCTGATACCCCGGGACACCCCCGGCGTCGTGGTGAAACGCGGCCTGCACGTCTTCGGCTACCACGGCCACGACCATGGCGGCCACGCCGAGCTCGAGTTCAACGACGTCCGGGTGCCGGCCACGAACCTGATCGGCAACGAGGGCGACGGGTTCGCGATCGCGCAGGCCCGTCTCGGGCCGGGGCGCATCCACCACTGCATGCGCTCGATCGGGATCGCCGAACGCGCTATCGAGCTGATGTGTGACCGCGCCAGCGAACGAGTCGCGTTCGGCAAGCCGATCGCGGAGCAGGGGGTGGTCCGGGACTGGATCGCCGAGTCGCGAGTCCGGGTCGAGCAGCTACGGCTGCTGGTGCTCAAGACCGCCTGGCTGATGGACACCGTTGGCAACAAGGGTGCGCACACCGAGATCCAGGCCATCAAGATCGCCACCCCCAAGACGGTCGAGTGGATCCTGGACAAGGCGATCCAGGTTCACGGCGCCGGCGGTCTGAGCGAGGACTTCCCGCTGGCCTCCTTGTTCGCCGGGGTCCGCACGCTACGTTTTGCCGACGGACCGGACGAGGTGCACAAGAACGCGCTTGCCCGCAATGAGCTGAAACGCCGGGCAGCAGCGAGAACCACATGAGCAACCCGGAACTGGTGCGCGACGACCTGGTGCCCGACGAACTGGTGCGCGACGACCTGAGGTCGCGCCTCAAGGCGCTGCTCGCGGCCACCGACCCGGCGACCACGGATCGGCTCGACTTCCTGCAGGCACGCTTCGACGCGGGTCTGGCCTGGGTCCACTTCCCGCCTGGCCTTGGCGGTCTCGGCCTGCCGCGCGCCTTCCAGTCGTATGTCGACCAGTTGCTCGAAACCGGCGGCGCACCGGACAACGACCCGCGCCGCATCGGGATCGGGCTGGGTATGGCGGCACCCACCATCCTCGCCTTTGGCACTGACGAGCAGAAGCAGCGCTTCCTCAAGCCGCTATGGACCGGCGAAGAGGTCTGGTGCCAGCTGTTCAGCGAACCCGGTGCCGGCTCCGACCTCGCCGCGGTCAGCACCCGCGCGGTGCGCGACGGTGACAGCTGGGTCGTCAACGGGCAGAAGGTATGGACATCGAGCGCCCACCTGGCCCGGTTCGCGATCCTGCTGGTACGGACCGACCCCAACGTGTCGAAGCACGCCGGCCTGAGCTACTTCATCTGCGACATGGCCGACCCCGGGGTCGATGTGCGACCGCTGCGCCAGCTCACCGGGGAGGCCGAGTTCAACGAGGTCTTCCTCACCGACGTACGCATCCCCGACTCCTATCGGCTTGGTGAGGAAGGCGAGGGCTGGAAGGTCGCCACGGCCACCTTGATGAACGAAAGGGTCGCTATCGGCGGCGCTGATGCTGCGCGCGAGGACGGCATGATCGGCGTCGTCGCCAAGACCTGGCGGAACCGTCCCGAGCTGCGCACCGCCGAGCTGCACGACCGGTTGATGACGCTGTGGGTGGAGGCGGAGGTCGCCCGGCTCACCGGCCAACGGCTGCGGCAGAAGCTCGCGCTCGGTCAGCCCGGGCCGGAGGGCTCAGCGATGAAGCTCACCTTCGCCCGGCTCGCACAACAGCTCAGTGGCCTCGAGGTCGAACTGCTCGGGGAGGACGGTCTGCGCTACAGCGACTGGACCATGGTCCGACCCGACATCGTCGAGTTCACGGGCCGCGACGCCGGCTACCGCTACCTGCGGGCGAAGGGCAACTCGATCGAGGGCGGAACCTCGGAGATCCTGCGCAACATCATCGCGGAACGGGTACTCAGGCTGCCGGCCGAGCCCAGGACCGACAAGGACATCGCCTGGAAGGATCTGCCCCGATGACGACTGAGCCAACCAGCAGTGACCTGAATCGCCTCAACCTGCTGTACACCGACGTGGAGGGCTCCCTGCGCGAGAGCCTTCACGATCTGCTCACCGCACGATGCACTCCCGAGCGGGTCGTCGCCGTCTACGACGGCGACCGCGAACTCGGGCTCGGGCTCTGGCGATCGCTGTCGGTGGATCTCGGCCTGGCCGGGCTCCTGGTGCCGCAGGATCGGGACGGAGCCGGTGCCACGGCACGTGAGGCCGCCGTCGTACTGGAGGAGTTGGGCCGGTTCGTCGCGCCTGTCCCGTTCCTCACGAGCGCTATCGTCGCAACGACCGCTCTATTGCATGGCGATGACGATGAGACCCTGGGCCAACTGGCTGCCGGCGGGCGCACCGCCGCACTTGTGGTTCCCTTCTCCGCCAGCGCGACCAGCTTCCGGCCAACGATCCGGGCGCAGCGCGACGGCACGCTATCCGGCCGGGTCACCAGCGTGGTCGGGGCGCTGGAAGCTGACCTGTTGGTGGTGCCGGTTTCCACCGAAGACGGGGTCGAGCTGCACACGATCGAGGCGGCCGCAGCAGGGGTCAGCGTCGTGCCGGTCGTCTCCCTGGACATGACCCGGCAGCTCGCCGACCTCGATTTCAGTGGCGCGCGCTCGACGCAGGTAACCGCCGCGGAATCCGGCGACGCCGCGGTGCGCGACGCGCTCGAGCTGGGGGCCGCCCTGCTGGCCTCGGAACAGCTGGGCGTCGCGCAGTGGTGCCTGGACCACACTGTCTCGTATCTGCGTGACCGCAAGCAGTTCGGCCGCCCGGTGGGCGGGTTTCAGGCGATCAAGCACCGACTGGCCGACCTGTACGTCGTGGTCGAGTCGGCCCGTGCCGCGGCGCGCTACGCGGCTGTGACGGCAACCGACGACCACCCGGACCGGCGGGTGGCCGCCAGCCTGGCGCAGGCCTACTGCTCGGAGGTGGCGGTGAAGGCCGCCGAGGAGTGTGTCCAGCTGCACGGAGGGATCGGGATGACCTGGGAGCATCCGGCGCATCTGTACCTCAAGCGCGCCAAGGCCGACCAGATCGCCTTCGGCAGTGCAGGAGCACACCGGCTACGCCTCGGCGAGCTCGTGGGCCTGCCGTACCCGATCATGCGGCACGCCAACAACCTAGAGTCGGTGCTCACCTACGAGGGCACTTCCGAGGCGCACCAGCTGGTCATGGCCAGGCCGTCACCGGAGAGGCCGCCTTCCGCTGACCCGGGTGCTCGACCAACCGACACGCCCACCTTCCGCAGCACAGAGGAGCGCCCTTGAGCTTCAACCTCGCGACGATGCTGCACGAGTCGGTGCTGGCCGACCCGGACAAGCCATGCGTGATCATCGGTGACAGGACCCTGACCTACGCCCAGGTCGAGCACATGTCCGGGCTGGTTGCCGGAAACCTGCTGGGCCTCGGTCTGGACCCCGGGTCGAAGGTCGCGGTGCAGCTGCCGAACATCCCGCAGTTCCTCTTCGCCTACTTCGGCGCCATGCGAGCCGGCCTGGTCATGGTGCCGCTGAACCCCTTGTTCACAGCGCACGAGGTGGCATATCAACTGGAGAACTCCGACGCGCAGGTGCTGATCACCTTCGAGTCGTTCGCCGCTGAGGCCCATCGCGGCGCCCAGACGGTCGCCGGCGTGTCGACGTACGTCGTCGACGGAGGCGCCGGACAGCCACCGGAGGGCACGAAGCGCTTCGAGGACCTCTGTGCGCCGGTCAACGTCCCGGACATCGTTCCCACCAGCGCCGACGACACCGCGGTGCTGCTCTACACCAGCGGCACGACCGGGAAGCCCAAGGGCGCCGAGCTTACACACTTCCAGCTGTTCATGAACTGCACCGTCGGCGGCGAGCTGTTCGGCTTCGAGGAGGGCGACGTCGGCATCGCCGTGCTGCCGCTGTTCCACGTGTTCGGGCTCTCCAGCGTCCTGAACGCGACCGTGCGCTCCGGGACGACCATGGTGCTGGTGCCCCGGTTCGATGTTGACGCCGTCCTGGATGCGATCGAGCGAGCCCGCGCCACGATCTTCTGCGGGGTGCCGACCATGTACGTCGCTCTGCTGCACGCCGACACCACAGGTCGAGACTTGTCCTCGCTGCGGGTGGGGATCTCCGGCGGCGCAGCGATCCCCGGTGAGATCATCCGGGCCTTCGAGGAGAAGTTCCCGGGCGTGGTGATCCTCGAGGGGTACGGCCTCTCGGAGACCGCGAGCACGACCACGTTCAACTTGAGTGCCGACCAGCGCAAGGTGCTCTCCATCGGCAAGCCGGTGTGGGGGGTGGAGGTACGCATCGTCGACGCCGCCGACAGACCGCTGCCGCCAGGCGCGGACAACGTCGGCGAGATCGTCGTCCGCGGCCACAACGTGATGAAGTCCTACTACAAGAACCCTGAGGCGACCGCCGAGGCCATGCGTGGCGGCTGGTTCCACACCGGCGACCTCGCCTACGCCGACGACGATGGCTACCTCTTCGTCGTGGACCGCA
>PKWT01000381.1:6583-10383 GCA_003132125.1 Micrococcales bacterium
CTGCAGGGAACGGCTCGCGGCCTACAAGTACCCGCGCGAGTTCCGGCTGGTCGAGGAGCTCCCGAAGGGACCCACCGGAAAGATCCTCAAGAAGGAGCTGCGCGGATGAGCACCACCGTCCAGACCGTCCCAGGGCCCATCGAGACCAGCGCCCTGGGGCGCACCTACCTGCACGAGCACATCTTCGTGCTCAGTGCAGACGTCCAGCAGAACTACCCCGACGAGTGGGGCGACGAGGAGACGAGGGTCGCCGATGCGGTCCAGAAGCTCAGCGCACTTGGGGCGCAAGGAGTTCGCACCATCGTCGACCCGACCGTGGTCGGACTCGGCCGCTACATCCCACGCATCCAGCGCATCGCGGAGCAGCTTGCGGATCTGAACATCGTCGTGGCCACCGGCTGCTACACCTACGACGACGTGCCGTTCTTCTTCCACCACCGGGGTCCTGCGCTCAACGCGATCACCGGCGCCGAAGTCCCCGACCCGATGGTCGACATGTTCGTCGGGGATATCGAGGACGGCATCGCCGGTACCGGTGTGAAGGCCGCCCTGCTCAAGTGCGCCATCGACGCCCAGGGGCTGACCCCGGGGGGGCTTGTTCGGCATTAGTGGGAGTTGGTAGGCGCTTTTTGTGGCGCCTGCCCGGAGCACGCTGCGCGGCCTCCATGTGCCCGGCCGTGTGGCAGAACGCGCACCACAACTGGTGCCTACAGCGCGCCCAGAACTCCCACTAATGCCGAACAGGCCGGGGGGGGGATCGAGTGATGCGCGCAGTGGCCAGGGCGCACCGGCGCACCGGCGCACCGGCGCACCGATCACCATGCACACGCACCCCGGCTCGCACACCGCGCTGGAGGTGAAGCGGGTGCTGTGCGACGAAGAGGGCGTGGACCCACGGCGTGTGGTGCTCGGGCACAGCGGGGACACCACCGACGTCGACCACCTGACGGAGCTCGCCGAAGCCGGCTTCGTCCTCGGCATGGACCGGTTCGGCATCAACCTGGACACGACCTTCGAGGCGAGGGCGAACACCGTGGTGGAGATGTGCCGCCGGGGGTACGCCGACCAGATGGTGCTTTCGCAGGACGCCTCCTGCTACATCGACTGGGTCGACCCCGGCGTGATGTCGATGATGACGCAGTGGCACTACCTGCACATCGAGGACGACGTGCTGCCCTGCCTCCGTGAGGAGGGTGTCACCGAGGAGCAGGTCACGACCATGCTCGTCGACGTACCCCGCCGCTACTTCGAGACCGCCCACGCCCAGTAACCGACCCTGGGCAGCCGCAGGAAGCGCGGGCCGCCTTCCTCCAGCTCAGTGCGGGCTCCCGTCGGTCCGGCCAGCCCATTCCGGTGGCGAGTACCGAGGACGTTTTCCTGCCGTTGTGGTGTCGGTGGACTACCACCTCGCCCCGGGGGGCGCCCTTCCCGGCTGCAGTCGAAGACTGCTATCGCGGCCACGAAGTGGGTCGCCGCGCATCTCACGGAGCTCGGTGGCGACGAGCGCCTCGCGGTGGCTGGCGACAGCGCCGGTGGCAACCTCGCCGACGTGCTGGCACAGCACCTGAGGGACGGCGGCGGTCCGCGTCTGGCCGGGCAGTTCCTGATCTACCCGGCGGTCGACGTGGCCGGTGGGTACCCGTCCCGGACGGAGAACGCGACCGGCTACTTCCTGGACCAGCCGACCATGGCGTGGTTCACGCGGCACTACGCGGCCGACTCCGAGCTGCACGGAGACCCGCGGCTCTGACCGATGGGGGCCAACGACCTCTCCGGGCTCGCTCCGGCCGTCGTGGTCACCGCCGAGTTCGACCGGCTACGCGACGAGGGGGAGGCGTACGTCGAACGTCTCCAGGCCGCAGGTGTGGCCACCGAGGTGCGTCGCTTCGACGGCATGATTCTCGGTTTCTTCGACATGAGCCCGCACTCCCCGGGCGCACAGCAGGCCATCGACGACAGCCGTGCCCTGTTCGCCACGCTGCTGCACGGGTGAGCGGCAGGACCGGAGTCCTACCGGCCCGTGGCCAGCAGCCCGAGGGAGAGAAGGAGCTTGTCGCGCGGGTCCTGCAGGCTGCGGCCGGTCAATGACTCGATCTGCTTCATTCGGTAGATGACGGTGTTGCGGTGGCAGAACAGCTGCTCGGCGGCATGGGTGGGTGACGCGTCGTGGGCGAGTAGTGCTTCCAGGGTCTGCAGCAGCAGCTCAGCCTGCTGCGATGGTTGGGCGAGCACGGCACCGAGGGTCTCACTGACCAGCAGCGAGGTGACCTCGGGACTGCCGCCCAGGAGCACCTCGGGCAGCCGGTCCGTCACCGACACCATCTGATGCGACCCACGAGGAAGGGTCTCGGCCACCCGGCCGGCCAGCTGGTAGGCAGTGGCGAAACCGGAGATGCCCTCGGCCGACAGGGCGACGCCGACGCGGCCGTCCACGGCCGGTTCGAGAAGCCGGACCAGCTCCGTCAGCGTCAGCTCGCTGGTCGGTACCAGGCCGAAGAAGGCACCCCCACGCACGTGCCAGTACGAAAGCACACCCGCCCGTTCGAGGCGGTCCTCAGGAGCCCGCAGCGGCTCGTCGAGGGACCCGTCGAAGTGCGCCACCACGCAGGCCAGGGGGTCGTCGGCACTGATGCCCAGCACGTCCCTTGCCTCGCTGGCGAACCCGGGATCGGCGCCCCGGCCCTCGACCAGACCATCGAGGAAGCTCTGCTGGCGCTGTAGGTCGCGTCGCTGCAGCCGCGAGCTCTCACGACGGTAGGACTCCACCAGGGTGGCGTTCTGCACATCGAGCGCGGACCAGATCCGTTGCCCGGCTATCAGGAGGACATGGTCGTCGATGCCCAGGTCGGGGTTGTTCCGCTGCTCGAGGAGTGCCTCCCACAGCCTCCGGGTTCCGAGGCTGTAGGCGTTGAGGACCAGTTCCATCGGGACCCCCTGCCGGGCCCGGCGGCGGCCGGTCTCCCGCCAGATGTGGATCGCCTTCTCTCCCGGTTCGGCGAGTCCCGCCATGGTGCGGATACCCCGGCGGATGTGCTCCCGGGTACTGGCGCGAACGTCCGCGCGCAGCTCCGGCCCTGCTGCGTCGTAGTACTTGCTGCCGTTCTCCATCAGCGTGAGCGTGATGTCGTCGGCGATCGCGTCGGCATGGTCGAGCAGTGACTCCCAGGCCCGGCCGATCTGGGCGCGAAGATCGTCGTCGACAACCTCGCGGCGGGGTTGGGCGGTCTCCTGCGCGGCTGGGCCCTGCGGTGGTCTCATGAGAGCAGGTTCCCACTCAGCGCACAGTCAAACCACCCCGAACTGCTGATTTGTGGCGAATTGCACGAGGTGACTTGTGCGCTCCGCCCATTTCGTTTTCTGTGCTCGCCGACCAAAGTGGTGCACACCACATCGCACATTTGCGACATCGCGCATCTGCGAAGGGAGATCCGTGAGCCAACCAGTTGTGTCGCCTGCTCGTAGCGACCAAGCCGGGGATGCTTTCGCGATGTCCGACGTCGCGGTCACGTTCGGTGGCATCCAGGCGCTCTCTGGCGTTTCGCTGGAGGTGGCCCCGAACCAAGTGCTCGGCGTCATCGGGCCCAACGGCGCCGGCAAAACCACTCTGTTCAACGTGGCGTGCGGCTTCGTGCACCCCGACACCGGGGCCTTGCGTTGGAAGGGCCGCGACCTCACCCGCCTGCGGCCGCACCAGCTGGCCGGTCTGGGGATCTCACGGACCCTGCAGGGGCTCGGTCTCTTCGACCGGATGACTGTTCTCGAGAACGTGATGGTCGGTGCCGACCGGCACGCCGGCGCCG
>PKWT01000330.1 GCA_003132125.1 Micrococcales bacterium
CGAGGTAGGGACTGTGCCTTGGTCGGCGGGCGTTGAGCGCGAGGGTGACGACGACACCGGTTTCGCCGGGCTGAACAAGAATCTCGGCGCCCACGGCCGTCAGTGGGTGATCAGCAAAAGCGTCCATGCCCAGGCCAGAGATCCCATCGTGCGACATATGCAACCAGGCTTGCGGGGCATTGACGTCAAGGCGCAGCTCGACGGCGGTGGTCCCGTGGGCATGGCGGGCGTCAGCCAGGACGTCCAGCACCAGCCGATAGATCAGGGTCTCCACGTGCGCGGGGAGTCGATAGGTCGACTCATTCAGCCGAAGTCCCACGGTGAGCCCCGACGCCGCGCCGAACTGCTGGAGGCGGGCTCCCACGACTGCCCCCAGTCCCTGGTCCGGGCGCACGGCCAGACGCAGGTCGGCGATGCGCAGACGCAGGTCGGTGAGCACCCGGCTCAGGTCTCCGCGTGCCTCGTCAAGTGCCTGCAACAGGTTCGGGGCTTCGTTGGCGGCGTGACGGCGGGTCACATCGATGCGGTAGCCCAGCGCAACGAGCTCCTGCGCGATTCCGTCATGCATCTCACGAGCGAGACGTTCGCGTTCTTCGAATGCCGCACGTTGCCGCAGCGCCGTGAAGATCATTGCCACGTCCACGTTGGCACTGTGGCTTTCGGCGAGAGCGACCAGAGCGCCCAGGTCGGCGACGTTGAAGGGAATCGTCGCCATACGGTCGGCGACGACGACGCCGATGCGGGCTCCATCCGGGTCGCTCATGGGCGCGGCGACGATCGCTCTGTTCAGGTTGTCCGAAACCCAGAACCCCGCTTCGGCGACTCCGGTACGCCAGACGCGCCCCAGGACGGAGTCGCCCGTCGTCGGGTCTGGCCACGGCAGGCGATCGATGCCACGAATCGCGAGGGGGACGGCAGGCTCGGAGCCGAAGCCAACGAGGACCGCCATCCGGCTGCCTGGGATCTTGGCCTTCACTGCGTCCAACAGCAGCTCTGCCGAGGCCGGCGCGTCGAAGCCGCCGTCCAGCGCGCCAGCGAGCGCATCGAGGCGTCGTAGCAGGCGAGCGGCCTCGTGAGCCGCCGGACTGGGTGGTTGCCGTTGTGACTGGATCTTCCTCTGAAGCTGTGCTGTAAATGCGCCCAAGAAACCCAGCGCGATGGCCAGGACGGACCACTGCAGACTGATGATCACGTAGGCGGCGGTCAGGTCACCACGGAAGTGGGCGGTGGTGAAGGCAACGATGATTGACATGGTGACCGCGGCGATCGCAGCCAGACGCCCCCACACCTCACCGCCCCGGAATGCGGGAATCATCAGCAACAGCCCCGCTGGCAGGGGAGCAGCCTGGTTGGTCGCGATGGCGGCCCCCGCGATCCCGGCGCCCAGGACCGTCAGGATCAAGGCTTGGCTGCGGCGGGTCCTGGGCTTACCGAAACCGACCGAAAGGATGCTGCCGGCCACCAGATCCAGGGTCAGGATCAGTAAGGCCCAGGGCAAGATGGTGAGCACGTCACTGCCGATGGATCCGAACGCAATGGCGATGGCGACGATGGCTGACCTCAGCAGCGTGGACGTCGACACGGACCACAACTCGCGCACAGCAGCCACCTATCTACCAACCCGTGTTGGAACCTACTCATTATGACGCAGATCATGCGCATCTGTCCCTCAAACGCACGGATCGGACGTAGGAATTGTTACGTCGTTCGTTCTAGAGTTCGCCGCGACGGATCACATCGAGGTGGCTTCGTCCACAGCCCGTGGCCGCAGACCCCAGCATCCACAGGCCGTTGGCTCACGGCCCATTTCCTGTTTGTGGTGGGCAGGCTCGCGAGTATGGCCCTGATCGGTATCGCCCGCCGCTCCCTCACAGCCACTCTCGAGATGGCGCTCCCGACGACGTGTGGTGGCTGCGGCGTGCCTGGTGCGACGTGGTGTGACGCGTGTGCCGAGGAGGCTGGCCATGCCTCCTATCCGGGGGGTGCTCGGCAGGTCTGCCCTGCCCCCTGCCCGCGGGACTACCCGCCCACCTGGGCCGCCAGTCCGTATGACGCATCTGCGCGCAAGGCCCTCGTGGCATACAAGGACGGCGACCGTCGCGATCTGGTGGCGGTCCTGGCGCCGATGCTGTCGGACGCGATGGCAGCAGCGTTGGCGTGGGACCCACACCTTCGGGCGGTCCTGGCTTCCGGCAACGGGCCAGTCTTCGTCGTCCCGGTTCCGTCGTCGCCGGCCGCAGTCCGCCGGCGCGGGGACGCGCCATTGGATCTGCTGGCCCGGGCCGCTGTTCGTGAGGTTGGTCTCTCGTCCCGAGACCTCATCGTGTCACCGGCCTTGAGGCTTCGGCGCAGGGTGGCCGACCAGTCCGGGCTCGACCACAGGCAACGCGCCAACAACGTCGAGTGCGCGATGCAAGTGCACGCCCGATGGCGGACCAGCATCGGCGGGGTCGCCTGCCTGCTCGTGGACGATGTGCTGACCACAGGGGCGACCCTCGTGGAGGCTGCCCGAGCCCTGCGCGTAGGTGGTGCTGGCCACATCGCCGCGGCCACGGTTGCGGCGACCCAACGACGCGGGATACCGGCGCGCTCAAGTGCGCAGAACTGTCACCTTCAGCTGCATTCGTGACCACGTCGCAGGCTCCTGACCTGCTGCTTTGCGGTCCGCTGTATCGCGTTTCGCAAACGTGGTCTAGCGTTCTTATATGACCCCCAGGGCCGCCGTTGGATCGGTGGAAATCGGGCGTCGCCACCGTCGGACGGCGGGCGACGCGGGGGAGCATGTGGCGTACCTGAGTTGGGGGTGGTGCGGCGGGTAGATCGGTCCTGCGCGGGCCACGAAAACTATCGAGAACCTCATAAGGAGGACACCTATGGAGATCGTCGTCACTGGACGGCACACCCAAGTTTCCGAGCGCTTTCGCAGTCACTTGGATGACAAGTTGGCCAAGGTTCCGCAACTCGCACCGCGCGTACAGC
>PKWT01000254.1:0-266 GCA_003132125.1 Micrococcales bacterium
TACTGTTCCCCAGCGGGGGTGGACCACTCGGACACGGCTGTCCTGCTGATCAGGCCGTGGTCGCCGATGCGGGCGCGCACGATGGGTGCGTCGATCGGGACCGGGCCGACGTTGCGAACGGTTCCGGAGATGGTGATCGGAGCCCTGGGGACCGCGACCTCCGGGCTGACACGCCCCAGAGTCACGGCCGCTGGACCGGTCCCGGGAGGAGCTGTCGCAAGGACCGCAGCAGTTGAGAGAACCTCAGCCGTCGCGAGATCGGCCAC
>PKWT01000254.1:322-16049 GCA_003132125.1 Micrococcales bacterium
TGTTCATTGGCGAACGTGAGGTGCCCATGGACGTCAGGCAGCGGGAACCACGCAACGTCGATGGCCTCGGCATCCGGGTCGCCCTCGATGCTGAGCTCTCCGCCGGTGGCTTCCAGCAAGTAGTGGTGGACGATCTTGTGGACGCGTGTGTCCGAACTGGTGAACCAGTAGTCGATGGTGCCCAGCGAGGCCAACACGCGTCCGATGATCCCGGTCTCCTCGGCGACTTCCCGCACCGCCGTCTGTTCCAGGCTCTCGTCATTCTCACGGTGTCCCTTGGGCAGGCACCACTCCACCCGCCCGGCCCGGTTGCGACGTGCGATCACCGCGACCCGGGCAACCCCCTCGTGAACGTCAACGACCAGGCCTCCGGCCGAGATCTCCTCGACGGCCGGAGTCCGGCGGGTCAGCCGGGCCGGCACCGGGGCAGAGAAATCCATTTCGTCACTGTAACCAGCGCGCGCAGTTGTCCTGACCGGGCTCGCGGATAGACGGGCGGGCCGGAGCATGCGTCCCGTCACCTACTCTTGGCTCTCGTGGCTACCTCCGACCCGACCAGTGCCCTCCTGCGTGAGGCCGTGCGTCGGCTGGCTCCGGTTCTGCCGCTGTTGACGGAGGTCGGCACCCGCTTCGTCGAGGCTGGTCACGAGATCGCGCTGGTGGGTGGACCGGTTCGGGACGCCTTTCTGGGGCGTGTGTCGCCGGACCTGGACTTCACCACGTCGGCCAGCCCGGAGCAGACGCATGCGATTCTGGCCGGCTGGGCAGACGCCAACTGGGACGTGGGCCGGCTCTTCGGCACGATCGGCGCGCGCAAGGGCAATCATCAGCTCGAGGTCACGACCTATCGTGCCGACGCCTACGACCACATCACCCGCAAGCCCGTGGTCGCTTTCGGCGACAACCTCCTCGACGATCTGGTCCGTCGCGACTTCACGGTCAACTCCATGGCACTCAAGCTCCCCTCGCTGGAGTTCGTGGACCCGCACCATGGACTGGTCGATCTGGCGGCGCGGATGTTGCGCACTCCCGGCCCGCCCGAGGTCTCCTTCGCCGACGACCCGCTGCGGATGATGCGCGCCGCCCGGTTCGTGTCTCAGCTGGGCTTCACCGCGGCGCCCGAGGTCGTCGTTGCGATGACCGAGATGGCCACCTCCCTCGACATCGTCTCGGCCGAACGGATCCACGACGAGTTCGTCAAGCTGATCATGGGCTCTTCCCCGCGGCAGGGCCTCGTGTTGTTCGTCGAGGCGGGTCTTGCCGAGCATGTTCTGCCTGAGCTCCCGGCGCTCAAGCTCGAGGTCGACGAGCACCATCGGCACAAAGACGTCTTCGAGCACTCCCTGATCGTGCTCGAGCAGGCCATCGCCCTGGAGGGCCCGCCCGGCGCACCCCCCTCGGAAGTGCCCGGACCAGACCTCATGCTGCGTCTGGCTGCGCTGCTGCATGACATCGGCAAGCCCGCGACGCGTCGTTTCGAAGCTGACGGCGGTGTGAGCTTCCATCACCACGAGGTTGTGGGCGCCAAGCTGGCAACGCGCCGGTTGAAGGCGATGCGCTTCGACAAGGACACCATCAAGGCCGTGTCCCGACTGGTCGAGCTGCACCTTCGCTTCCACGGCTATGGGGGCGGCGAATGGACCGACTCGGCCGTGCGCCGCTACATCACCGATGCCGGACCCCTGTTGCCCCGGCTGCACCGCCTGACCCGCTCGGACTGCACCACCCGCAACCTGCGCAAGGCCCAGAGCCTGTCGCGGATATATGACGACCTCGAGATGCGCATAGCCCGCCTGCTGGAGCAGGAACAGCTGGATGCGGTGCGGCCGGAGCTGGACGGNNTACAAGCACCTGCTCGCCGTTCGCATGGACCAGGGACCCATCGGCCGAGAGGCTGCGATCGCGGCTCTGCAGGCCTGGTGGGCGGACCAACCCGAGTCGGATACGGCGACCTGACCCGCTCGTGATGGGGAGTGCTCCCCATGTCGCATTCCCTGACTGCCCCATACCGTGCTTGTCGTGAGCCGGGAGGGTGTGGCATGAGTCAGCTGATGGGGGCGGACACTCGACGCATTGACCTCATTTCCGATGGGCTGCAACGGTATTCGCACGATGTTCTGAACCTGCGCGGCATGGCGCAGCGTGCGGTGATCGAGATGCGTGACGTCTGGGTCGGGGGGGACTTCGCCCACATTGCCCAGAGCTGGGAGCAGGAGGCCGGGCCACTCCTGTCTGATGCGGCGGCGTCGCTGAGCGCGATGGTTGCCGTCCTGAGGGGCCAGGCCGCCGAACAGCGTCGTGCCAGCGGTGATGCAGGGAGCCCTAGGGCCCCGGCGGTCACCGGACCATCACACGTGGATGCCGTTGGACCCTCGGATGCCGTTGGACCGCAAGGCAATCCGGGGTATGGGGGCAGCCTGGCCTCGGTCGGCGTCGACCTGGCGGGGATCGACGATGTCCACGCCGAGGCGAGTCTCGCGTCCACGGCTGGAGGAAATGACAACCTGCAGTACGAGCTGGCCGCGGGCGCGGTGCGGGCCAGCGCTGGCGCCTCTGTCGTTGCCGACACCCACGGCAACGTCATCGCCTCGGCTGGTGCGTCGGCCGCGGCCTATCTCGGGTATGCCATGGGCAGTGCGCAAGCAGGCAATGACACCGCGCATGCCGGGGCACGCGCCACTGCTTACGTGGGTGCCGAGGCGGTGGCTGGCGCCTCGGGCTCGATCGGCTCGGGTGGAGCGACAGGACATCTGGGCGCAGAGGCTTTCGCCGGTGGCAGTGCGGCGGTCGACGTCGACGCCACGCTTGCCGGTGCGACGGCTGTTGCCGGCGCTGAGATCTCCTACGGGATCGGTGCTCGCGCCAACGTGGATGCAGAGTTGTCCACGACCAAGGTCGGGGTCGCGCTGGACGTGGGCGCGGCGCTTGGTGTCGGCTTCGGCGTGACGTTGGACGTGAGCGTCAACCCACAGGAGGTCATGGAGGCTGTCGCTGCCCTTGAGCATGCTCTTGCCAACGAACCAGACTGACCCGTGAACGACCGAGAGGAACCACATGACCACCCTGGCCTTCCCGAGCGAGGAGTTTCCTGCTCAGCCGGCCGTCACCCTGCACATTCCGCAGGGCTGGAAGCCGGTGCATGCGCCCGGTGCCGTGATGGCCGCCCGGTCTGCCTCGGACGACGGCGCCTTCGTCCCCAACGTGGTCGTCAGGATCGAGCGTCGACCGGTGGATTTCGAGGCCGCGGACGCGCTCGCCGAGCTCACACAGCTTGCCGCTGAACGTGCGCAGGGAACGACCTCAGCGCCGTCAAAGGTTGAGCTCGACGGACGGCCGTTCGTCGGCTGCGACCTGTCATGGGTTGACGATCGGGTCGGCACCGTGTTGCAGACCCATCTGTTCGGCGTCGTCGCCTCGGGTCCGTTTCTCCAGCTGGTCCAGGTCACCGGGTCCGTCGGGGGGGCACAGGCGCTACGGGACCATCCCATCGTCACCGCGATCATGAGGAGCCTCACGGTCGAAGCGCCCTGAACGGGGCTGGCCAGCGCTCCTGTCCAGCCTGTGCATAAGTCGCTGGGCGTTCTGTGTCCGCGTGTCAGCATGCGGGCATGGTCGATGCAGGGGTGAAGGTCCTTTTCTGCGGTGAAGAGTTTCCGGCGGCGGCCGGTCGGGCGTTGACGGTCGGGCGTTCGGGGGACGTGGAGATCGATGACAACCCGTACCTGCACCGCAGCTTCCTGGCCATCGTCGAAGACGGCGGCCTGTGGTGGCTGTCCAACGTTGGCTCGACGTTGACCGTGACGGTTGCGGACGACAAGGGTCTGTTCCACGCGTGGCTTTCGCCGGGTGCCCGGATCCCCCTGGCGTTCAACCGGGTCCTGGTCTGGTTCACCGCCGGGCCAACCACCTACGACTTCGAGATCGTCGTCGACAACCCGGCCTTTGCCTCGGTGGCACCGGATCCAGCCGAGATGGACCACTCCGGCGGGATGACCGTCGGCCGCGTGGCGTTCACGGCGGACCAGAAGCTGCTCATCGTTGCGCTGTGCGAGAACTTCTTGTCGCGCGGCTATCCGGGCACCACCGAGATCCCATCCTCAGCCGCCGCGGCCGCCCGCATCGGCTGGACCATCACCAGGTTCAACCGCAAGCTCGACAACGTCTGCCAGAAGCTGGCCGACGCCGGCACCCGCGGTCTGCACGGTGGCATCGGCAACCTGGCGTGCAACCGGAAGTCGAGGCTCGTCGAGCACGCGCTGTCGACCCATCTGGTGACCGAGCAGGACCTGGCCCTGTTGGGTGGCAGGCCGCACCGGTGAAGCTGAAGCTCACGCTTCAGTCGGCCGGGCTGTCGTCGGTCGGCGCGGGGAGCCGAGACCTGGTTGCCACCATCGACTCCTCGACGACCATCGGGGACCTGGCGGCCTACCTCGTGCGCGCCGACCCCCAACAGTGCGAGGTGAGGGGCGAGGGTGACCTCACCCTGGCTGTCGTCGACCAACGCGACCAGCTCGACCGGGCGGTCGACCCACGTTCGACCATCCCCGAGAGCGGACTGCGCTCGGGCGTCACTGTTGCCGTCACCCGTTGCGACGCATCTTTCGTCGACCCCGGGCGCGCCGTCGCGGTGGTCGCCATCGTTGCCGGCCCCGACTTGGGCAAGGAGTTCCCACTGCGGCGCGGCACCGCATACGTCGGGCGTGGGAACGGGTGTGAGATCCGCGTGAGCGACTCCTCGGTCTCGCGCCGTCACGCCAAGCTGTTGGTTGCGGACAGTGCCGAGGTAGTGGATCTTGGCTCGACCAACGGCATTTCGATCGGTGGCGCCGATGTGGCCCGCACAGCTCTTGCGGCAGGTGATCGCCTCAGGCTCGGCGATACCGAGCTCGAGGTTCGTCTGCTCGGGGCCACTGCTGGCGTTTCCGTCGAGGACACGGCCTCAGCGGCCTTCGTGAGATCACCACGCATCGCGCCGACGTTCGAGGGCTCCGAGTTCGAGCTGCCCGAGCTGCCGGAGCGTCCCAAGCCTTCGCGGGCACCGTGGCTGGCCCTGATGGTCCCGGCACTGATGGGCATGGTGTTGTTCGCGTTCACGCGGAGTCCCTACTCGCTGATGTTCGTCCTCATGTCGCCGATGATGATGCTCGGCAACCACGTCGAGCAAAGCCGAGGCGGCAAGAAAGAGTTCGCGAGGCAGATGCGGGACTTCCGTGAGGATCTCGGGGTTCTGGCGACGAGGATCCGCGAGTCGCTGCAGGTCGAGGCCGATCTGCGCCGCGGAGAACACCCCTCCGGCACCGATTGTGCTGAAGCGTGCCGCACGTTCAGCCCACTCCTGTGGACACGGCGGGGCGACATGGCGGGGTTCCTCCAGCTTCGGCTCGGCAAGGGAACCCTGCCGTCGCGCAGCGCGATGAAGATGCCGGCGGTCGGCCGATCCAAAGCGGAGGCGTGGGTCGAGCTGGCCACGTCGACCGAGGGGCTGTCGGTCGTTTCCGACGTCCCCATAGTCGTCGACCCGCTGACCACGGGTGCGATTGGTGTGTCCGGCCCTCGCAACATGTCGCTTCCGGTTGCGAGATCCCTTGTGCTGCAAGCCGTTTCGCTGCATTCGCCTGCCGAGCTGATCGTTGCCGCGTTCGCGTCAGCCACCTCCGCACCCGACTGGGACTGGCTCAAGTGGGTGCCGCACACGACCTCACCGCACAGTCCGATCTCGGCCACCCACCTGACCAGCACGGCCCCCGCGTGCTCGGAACTGCTGTCCGAGCTCGAGGATCTGGTGGCCATCGCGGGCGAGCCGGATCAGGACCAGGCCCGCGCGCGACCGCGAGTGCTCGTCCTGGTCGAGAACGACGCACCGATGGAGCGAAGTCGGTTGGTCCAGCTGGCTGAACGTGGCTGGCATCAGGGGATCTGTGTGGTGTGGCTCGCGACCGAGACGATCTTGCTGCCGGCTGCCTGCCGGGTCTTCGTCGAGGTGACCGACAGGGAGGGCAGTGCCGGCCACGTCGGCTATGTGAACGAGGGCAGGCTCATCACCCCGGTCGCGGTTGACGCCATCAGCCTGGAGCAGACGCTGGCCGCCGCTCGGTGCCTGGCGCCCCTTGAGGACTCGGGAACACCGGTGGATGACGACAGCGACCTGCCGCGCACGGTGTCGTTGCTAACCCTCACCGGCACCGAACTGGCTCGTTCCCACCGGGCCGTGATCGAGCGCTGGGGTGAGAGCCGGTCCATCATCACCGGACCCTTCGCTCCCGCGAGTCCCCACCGCAAACCCGGCAACCTGCGGGCGATCGTTGGCCAGTCGGCACAAGGAACATTCTCGCTCGACCTACGTTCCGATGGTCCGCACGCCCTGGTTGGTGGCACCACCGGGGCGGGCAAGTCTGAGCTCCTTCAGGCGTGGATCCTGGGTATGGCGGCGGCGCACTCCCCGCAGCGAGTCACCTTTCTGCTGGTGGACTACAAGGGCGGTTCGGCGTTCCGCGACTGCGTGGAGCTGCCGCACACGGTTGGGCTGGTCACCGACCTTTCTCCCCACCTGGTCCGGAGGGCGCTGGCCTCCCTGTCTGCCGAGCTTCGCTACCGCGAGCACCTGCTGGCGCGGCACAGGGCCAAGGACCTCGCGGAGCTCGAGCGGCGCGGTGAGGTCGACGTCCCTCCGAGCCTGGTCATTGTCGTCGACGAGTTCGCCGCACTGGTCCAGGAGGTCCCCGGCTTCGTCGAGGGCGTCGTCAATGTCGCTCAGCGAGGTCGATCCCTGGGCCTGCACCTGATCCTGGCGACACAACGCCCGGCCGGAGTGATCAAGGACAATCTGCGCGCCAACACCAACCTGAGACTGGCGCTCCGGGTGGCCGACGAGAACGACAGCTCGGACGTGGTCGGCTCGACGGTGGCGGCCTATTTCGACCCGGCTGTCCCAGGTCGCGCCGTGTCCAAGAGCGGGCCGAGGGGACTCACCCCGTTCCAGGCGGGGTACGCGGGTGGGTGGACCACCGACACTCCGCCGCCGCCGGAGATGCGGGTCGAGCTGCTGGGCTACGGCGCCGGCCGGCTCTGGGAGCCGCCGGTTGTCGAGGCAGAGCTCGATCAGGCGGATCTCGGGCCGACGGACATCCAGCGCCTCGTGGCAACGATCGGTATCGCGGCCAGGACAGCCGAGATGCCGAGCCCCCGGGTGCCGTGGCTGCCTGAGCTGTGCTCGGTCTATGACCTTGCCCCCATGCTCACCGAAGGGCGCGACGACACGCTGGCCTTCGGTGTGGCCGACGACCCCGACAACCAAGCCCAACCGGTGGTGGCGTTCAACCCCGACAAGGAGGGCAACCTCGCCGTCTTTGGTGCCAGCGGCTCGGGAAAGAGCGTGCTGCTGCGGACCATCGCGCTCGCCGCCGGGCTCACCGTGCGCGGCGGGCCGTGCCATGTCTACGGCATCGACTTCGGCAACCATGCGCTGTCCATGCTCGAGTCCCTGCCGCACGTGGGCAGCATCGTGTCCGGTGCTGACCACGAGCGCCTCACCCGTCTGCTGATGTTCCTGCGCGAGACGGTCGACGATCGGGCGGTGCGATACTCCCGCGCCAGCGCGGCGACGATCACCGACTACCGTCGCATCGCCAATGCCCCGGACGAGCCGAGGATCGTCGTGCTCGTTGACGGACTCGCGGCCTTTCGTCAGGCCTACGAAACAGGCAGCAAGGCCCGATGGCTGGACCTGTTCACCTCCCTGGCCGCCGTGGGCCGTCCGGTGGGCGTCCACTTCGTGATCTCGCTGGACCAACGCACCGGTATGCCGAGCTCGCTGGCGTCCGCTGTTCAGCGCAGAGTCGTGTTGCGCATGGCTCACCCCGATGACTACGCGTTCCTCGGTGTTGCAGGTGACGTCCTGGGCCGGTCCTCGTCGCCTGGCCGAGGGCTGCTCAACGATGCAGAGATACAGTGCGCCGTCCTGGGAGGCACGGCGGAGGTCGCGACGCAATCCCGAGCGGTGTCAGCGTTCGGCGATGACTTGCGTGCGGCGGGTGTGAGCGACGCGCCTCCGATCGGCAGCCTGACCGAACGCGTTCTGATGGAGACTCTCCCGTGCGAGGTCGATGGGCGGCCGGTGCTGGGTGTCGGATCCACGAGGCTGTCGCCGTTGACGTTCGAGGCCCGCGGATCGTTCGTGGTCACCGGTCCCTCCGGGAGCGGACGCACGACGAGTCTCGCGTCGTTGGCGCAGTCGCTGCATCGGTGGAACGCGGCAATGGCGCTGTATCTCGTCACACCGAAGATCTCCTCTGAGCTTGCCGCACTGTCGGACTGGGCCGAGGTCGCCGCCGGATCTGACGCCGTCATCGCCCTGGCCATTCGCCTGCAGGCGGAGATCCGCGAGGGCCGTCACCAGGGACCGCTCGCCGTCGTGGCTGAGCGGGTGGATGACCTCGCCGGAACCTCAGCAGAGTTGTCACTCTCGGGTCTGGTCAAGGCCTGTATCGACAACGATCAGTTCGTCGTGGCCGAGGGCGAGGCCACATTCTTCGGTTCCAGCTTTGGCTTGTCGGGCGTGCTGAGGACCTCGCGGTCGGGTTTGGCGCTGCAGCCGGAAGGGATCGAGGGTCAGACCGTCTTCCGCTCAGGGTTCCCGTTGTTCACCCGGGCNNGACCCTGTCGGACCCTGTCGGACGCGGGGAGTGCTCCCCATCGACAGCGCATGACCACACACATAGTTTCGCTGTGTCCGGTGCGAGCGTCCGGCGTGGGCGCGTCCTTCGAAAGGAAGACAAAGACATGAACAACAACGGTGGAGGCAGCTCATGGGAGGGGATGAACCCCGATGTGGTGGAGGCCCAGGCCCGCATCCTTCGTGGACTGTCCGAAGAGGTCACCGCCCTGATGAACAAGATCGAGGGCGAGACGTCGCAGCTGGCCGAAGCGTGGCACGGCGACGACTCCAAGAAGTTCGCCGCCGACTGGGCCGGGACCCACAAACCGGTGTTCACCATGGCGGCCACGCTCCTTGCGAACATGAGCGACATCAGCCATCGGAGTGCCGGTCAGCAGCGGGCCACATCGTCGAGCTGACGATCGTCAGTTTTGACCAGGTGTTGTGAAAGGGGATTGTGATGGCTGTTAGCCAAGGGATGAATCGTCCGGCAGTGCTGATGATCGCGGGTCAGCTTGACTCCGATCAGCAGACGGTGGCGGATCTGATGCAGCGCACCTCGTCGGTCGTTGGCACGCTCGTCCAGAACTGGTTCGGCCACGACTCGAGCCAGTTCGCGGCGGACTGGGGCACTCACAGCAAGCAGCTACAAGTGGCAGCCGACACCGTGGCGACGATGTCCAGGCACGCTCGCGTCCAGGCGACGGACCAGCAGGCCACGTCAACGAGCTAGGCAAGCCAGCCGGGCAGCTCGCGGGGCTGGCGACAGCAGAAACGACAAGACCCGGCTCCATACGGAACCGGGTCTTGTCGTCGTGACGGACCCACGCGAGGTGGGTGCTCGTCATACGGTCAGGAGATCAGCCAGTCAGGAAGATCAGCGCTCTTCCGTACCTGCAATGAACGCCTCAAGCTTGGCGCGACCGATGTCGTCGGGGCGCTGCACGGGCGGGGACTTCATCAGATAGGACGAAGCAGAGATCAGGGCGCCGCCGATGCCACGGTCCTTGGCGATCTTCGCCGCACGGATGCAGTCGATGATGATGCCGGCCGAGTTGGGCGAGTCCCAGACCTCGAGCTTGTACTCCAGGTTGAGCGGCACGTTGCCGAACGCGCGACCCTCGAGGCGGACGTAGGCCCACTTGCGGTCGTCGAGCCACTGGATGTAGTCGCTCGGGCCGATGTGGACGTTGCGCTCGCCCATGTCGTGGGTCATGTTCGACGTCACGGACTGGGTCTTGGAGATCTTCTTGGACTCGAGACGGTCGCGCTCGAGCATGTTCTTGAAGTCCATGTTGCCGCCGACGTTCAGCTGGTATGTGCGGTCCAGCACGACGCCGCGGTCTTCGAAGAGCTTGGCCATGACGCGGTGGGTGATGGTCGCGCCGACCTGGGACTTGATGTCGTCACCGATGACCGGGACGCCGGCGTCTTCGAACTTCTTGGCCCACACCGGGTCAGAGGCGATGAAGACCGGCAGGGCGTTGACGAAGGCGACGTTCGCGTCGATGGCGCACTGGGCGTAGTACTTGTCAGCGACCTCAGACCCGACCGGCATGTAGGACACGAGCACGTCGACCTTGGCGTCCTTGAGGGCCTGGACGATGTCCACAGCCTCCGCGTCGGACTCCTCGATGGTCAGGCGGTAGTACTTGCCGAGCCCGTCGTTGGTGACACCGCGCTGGACGATGACGCCGGTGGGAGGCACGTCGGCGATCTTGATGGTGTTGTTCTCGGAGGCGACGATGGCATCAGACAGGTCGAACCCGACCTTCTTGGCATCCACGTCGAAGGCGGCGACAAACTCGACGTCCTTGACGTGGTAATCGCCGAACATGACGTGCATCAGACCGGGCACGCTAGCGCTCGGGTCGGCGTCCTTGTAGTACTCGACTCCCTGTACCAGCGAACTGGCGCAGTTGCCGACGCCAACGATGGCGACGCGCACTGATCCCATGGGTTTCTCCTTGTTGTTGTGGTGCAAAAACACCTTGGTAAGACGGATGGCTAGGTGGGGGGTGGCTCGACAAACGGGGGGGCGGTTGTCTGGCCGGTGGCGGGTGTGGACGAACGTTCGGTCTCGATCAGCTCGGAGAGCCATCGCACCTCACGCTCGACGGAGTCCAGACCGTGGCGTTGCAGCTCGGCGGTGTAGAGGTCGAGCCGCTCCCGACGCTGAGCCGCTGCCGAGCGGAAGGCGTCGAGACGTTCCTCGAGCCGGCTGCGGCGGCCTTCGAGGATGCGCAGTCGCACGTCCGCCTCGGTCCGGGCGAAAAAGGCGAAGTGCACGTTGAAGGTGTCGTCCTCCCAGGCTGACGGCCCGGATTGGGACAACAGCGCCTGGAGGTGGTCCTTGCCTTCGGCGGTCAGCTTGTAGACGATCCGCGCCCGGCGGGTGCCTGCGCCGGTGACACCCGTCGCTGCTCCCGGCTTGTCGTCGGCCGCTGCGCTCTCGGCGATCCAGCCGCGCGCGACCAGGTCACGCAGGCACGGATACAGGGTTCCGAAGGACAACGCCCGAAACGCGCCGAGGACGGCATTGAGTCGCTTGCGCAGCTCGTAGCCGTGCATCGGTGAGTCATGCAGGAGGCCCAGAACGGCCAGCTCCAGCAGGGCGGAACGTCGACTCATGCTGGTCCCACCTCCTGGATTCTGCGCTTCTGGCCCCGGCGCCCGTCGTCACCCGTGGAGGCGTGCGGCCGGACATATGCATCCTTATCTCTGGCCACACTACACCAGATATATCGAAGCGATATATCTGATTCACCGTTGCGTGGCTGGACGGCTTGCCTCGCACGACAGAACACCGCTCCGGCACCGTTTCGCTGCCTGTGGAGGCCGAAAACGGTGCCGGAGCGGTGTCCGGACGGGAAGGGGGGTGACGAGCCTAGGGCGCGGTCGTCCCGAGCCGGCCGTAGCGGTCCTCGAGGCGGACGACGTCCTCGCGCCAACCGGGTGCCGCGCTCGAGGCCTCCACCAGCACCGAGTCCTCGAGGGCGCGCAGGCGGTGCAGCATGCCCGGTGTCACGTGCACGGAGTCCCCAGGGGAAAGGCTCACGGCGCGCAACGTGTCCACGGAGTCGCCGAGGTCGATCTCGACCTGACCCGAGACAAGGGCGATCGTCTCGTCCTTGACGTGGTGGTACTGCATCGAGAGTGACTCTCCGGCGCTCACGAAGAGCAGCTTGCCCACGTACGAGCCCTCGACGAGCGCGAAGATCTCCTCATGGCCCCAGGGCTTGGCGACCTGCTCGGATGGGCGTACGGCGCTGTCTGACGGTGGTTGGGTCACGTGTTCCTCAACTCGTCGTGGATACGGGGGCGTGGTCCAGTCGGGCCACACCGATCTTGGCATCGGCCATGCCGTAGAACACATATCGAACGCCGTCGATCGACTCGATGGCAGTCGGGAAGACGACGTTCGGGACGACGCCGGCGCGCTCGTCCTCGGTCTCGGGGGCGAGGATCGGCATGTCGGTGCGAGCGATCACCTTCGAGGGGTCCTCGGCGGCGAGCAGCATCGCCCCGGCGGCATACTCCACCTTCTGGGTGGTCGGGTCGAACCCGACGGGGATGTGTCCGGTCACGCCGTGATGGATGAGCAGCCAGCCCTCGTCGACCCGGATCGGGGGCGGTCCTGAGCCGATCTTGAGTGCCTCGTAGGGGAACTCGGACAAGGCGACCAGGCGGTGGTTCTCCGGACGGGTCAGCGCACGCACATCGGCACGCGCCAGGTCGACCGGGATGTAGGAGATCCAGATGCCGGGGCGCGGGTCGGTCACGCCGGCGGGCAGGTGCTCGATCTCGCCGGGGCGCATCCAGCCGAGGTCCCACATGGGACGGTGCAGCATCGCGTACGACAGACGACCGTCGGGGTCGGGCACCGGCTCGGGGAAGAACACCGCGTCCTTGTTGGGGAACATGCACAGGTCGGTGTCCAGGTCCGGCTGGTAGGTGAACTGCACCGGGCCGAGTCGACGCCAGTGCTCCAGGTCGTCGGAGACCGCGAGGGCCAGCCTGGGGCCGAGCGGGCCGAACGCGACATACGTCATGACGTGTAGTCCCAGGCTCGGCACCCACGTCACCCTGGGGTCCTCGACCCCGGCGTTGTGGGCGCCGCGTTCCCATCCTTCGTCAGGGGCCAGGACGACTGCCTTTCGTTCGACGCCAACGGGAACGCCGTCGCGGATGATGACCTCGGCGAACCCGACGCGTGAGACGTTGCCGTCGGCGACGATGCGCGGAAGCAGGTGCAACCGCCCGTCAGGTGTGCGCCCGCTGGCGGGGTTGAGCACCCCGGCGGCCTCGAGCGGGTTGCCGGGTTCGGGCGTCATGATGACGCCCAGTCGGGTCAGCGTGTACGGGACTGTGTTCTTGAGGGACAAGCGGATCAACCTTTCACGCCGGAGCCGAGCTCGGACGAGGTGAAGTGCTTCTGGAATGCCACGAACAGCGCCACCGCCGGAGCGGCGAGGACGACTGCGCCGGCCAGGATCGCGCCATAGGGGTTGGCGGCCCGCCCGGCGATGTTGCTGATGTAGTTCGCGAGCGAGACCGCAAGTGGCTGCAGGTTGGCATCCTTGGTGACCAGGAACGGCCAGAGGAACTCGTTCCACGGCCCGATGAAGGCGATGAGGGTGGCCGTGAGAAGCGCGGGGCGGACCAGCGGGAGCCCGATCGACCAGAGGATTCTCAGCTCGCTGGCACCGTCGATGCGGGCCGCCGCGAAGAGATCCTCAGGAAGCGCGAGGAAGAACTGCCGGAAGATGAACACCGCGGTGGAGTTGATGGCGAACGGCAGGATCATGCCCATGTAGGAGTCGGCGAGCCCGTAGTTGCGCACGATCATCACGTAGAGCGGGATGATCAAGAGCTGGAAGGGAACGACCTGCACGAGCAGCATGAGCCCAAAGAGGCTGCCCCGCCCGCGGAAGTGCAGACGAGCGAGGGCGTAGCCGGCCAGCACCCCGAACACGACGGTGAACAGGAGCACCCCGCCGGTGAAGATGCCGGAGTTGGTCAGCGAACGCAGCAGGTCCACCCGCTCGTTGATCTGCGCGTAGTTGTTCAGGGTCACGCCGTGGATGGGGATGGCCCCGGCTATCGAGGTGTCGGGCGTTGCCTGCAGTGAGCCGATGACCATGTAGTAGAAGGGGAACAGGAAGACGATGGCCCCTATGACGAGGACGACGATGCGTGGCCAGCTGCGGATCCGCGACATGTCAGTCCCTCTCCAGCAGACGCCGGTTGATGAGCGAGATCACCAGGACGCCGATGACGAGGATCACGCCGATGGCAGAGGCGACGTCGGGGCTGCCCTGCTCGATGCCCTTCTGGTACATGACGAACACGGGGGACGTTGAGGCCCCGTCGGGCCCGCCACCGTTGGTCAGCAGGTAGGGCTCGGTGAACAGGTTGGCTCCGGTGATCGTCGCGAGGATCACCACCAGGGTGGTGGCTGGACGGACGCCCGGGACGGTGACGCTCATGAAAGAGCGGAACTTGCCGGCGCCGTCGACCGATGCGGCCTCATACAGCTCCTTGGACACGTTCTGCAGTGCGGCAAGATACAAGAGGATGAAGAAGCCGAGCTGCTTCCAGGTGACGAAGATGGCGATGACCGGCATCGCCAGCCCGCTGTTGACCAGCCACGAGGGATCAGGAGCCAGCGGACCGAGCAGCTTGTTGACCATCCCGTCGCCGCTGAACAGGAACAGCCACACCGCGACCACCGCGACGCTGGCCGAGACGTACGGGACGTAGTAGGCGACTCGCAGGAAGGAGCGACCGCGGATGGCACCGTTCAGCGCGGTGGCCAGCACCAGTGACAACACGACGGTCAGGGGGACGTTGATGACCAGGAACTCGACCACGTTCAGGAACGAGCGTCGGACCGCTGGGTCGGACAGTGCCGTCTTGTAGTTGTCCAGGCCGACGAACGGCCGGGACACCTGCGCTCCCGGCGCAGCGAAGAAGTAGTCGTGGAAGCTGATCCACACGGCCAGACCGAGAGGGTAGGCAAAAACAGCCGCGAGGAACACGGCATACGGCGCGGCCAGCCCGATCCCGAGCGGCTGACGACCGAACACGGTCCTCAGCCGCCGGGAGCGGCGCTTCGACGGCGGCGCAGTGGGACCAGGCTGGTCCCTGGTCACCGTCGCGTTGGGCATGTCGTTCAGCCGATCAGGACTGTCCGGCCAGCGCCGTGACCTTGGTGGCGGCACTCGCCAGCGAGGCGTCGACCGGAGTCTTGCCGAAGATCACTGATGACGAGTAGCTGTCGCGGAAGGCCTGCCAGACGGCGATCGAGTTGGGCATGTTGGGCACCTCGACGGTCCGGGCAGCCTGGTCGGCGAAGGTCTTGTAGTCCGGGTGCGCGCTGAGGTAGTCGGCGTACACGGTCGTGAGGTCCTTGCGCAGCGGCATCTGACCGGTCTTGGTCAGCAGGGCGCCGTCCTGCTCCTGGCTGGTCGAGAACTTCAGCAGGTCCCAGGCGGTCCCCTGGTTCTTGCAGGCCGAGTACATGGCGATGTTCTTGGCATCGGAGAAGGTGCTGACCTTGTCCGCAGCCATGCCGGTTGAGGTCGGTACCGGTGCGACGCCCCAGTTGACCTTGCCCTTGTACACAGGGATGGCCCACGGACCAACGATGGCCATGGCGGCCTTCTTGTCCGCAAAGGAGTCAGCGGGGTACTTCTCCTGCGGAGCCAGCTTGTCGGCGTACATCGTGCGCCAGAAGTTCGCCACCTTCTTGCCGGCGTCGGAGTCGAAGGTCGCCTTGCCGTTCTCGATGAGCTGCTTGCCGCCGCTCTCCGCTGCATACAGCGGGTAGAAGTCGAACCACGACTGGAAGAACTCGCTCGTCGGTGCCGGCCAGATGGCGGCTTTGGCGGCGCCGCTGGACACAAGCTTCTTGCTGGTTGCGATGAACTGGTCGTATGTCGCCAGCGGCGGGGCACTGGGGTCGATCCCCGCCTTGGTCATCATGTCCTTGTTGTAGAAGATCATGACGGGGTTGGACTTCCAGGGGATCTGGTAGAACTTCCCGTCCGGCGACTTGTACTGGTCCGCCGC
>PKWT01000254.1:16082-21033 GCA_003132125.1 Micrococcales bacterium
GTGATCGCCGCGCCGATGACCTCTTCGGACGTCTTGCCCGCGGGGATCTCCTGCGCGGTCACGATCTCCTTGGGGTGCGCGGCGTTCCAGGCTTTCACCATGTCCTTGCCCCAGGCGACTTCCTCGGTGTTGTTGGACAGCCAGACCTTGATCGGGCCGTGGGCGGTCAGTGCGGAGGAGCCGCCGGAGCCGCCGGAGCTTCCGCAGGCTGCGGTCGCACCGATCGCCAGGGTAAGTACCGCTGCTGCGGCTACTGTCTTGCTCTTCATCGGAACTTCTTTCGGTCGCGGATCGGCGCGGGTCCGCGACGGTCCTTGAGGGGTGCGCCGGTGCCCTGATGGCATGGTGGCGCGGTGGAGGCTCGAACAACGAGCACGGGTGAAGGCAGGTCGATCTCGCAGCCCTTTTCACCATCGACCAGGGCCAGCAACCGGTATGCGGCCGCGCGCCCCCAACCGACGACGTCGGTGCGTGCGGTGGTGAGAGCAGGTTGCAGGTAGGCCGCGAGCGGGCTGTCGTCGAAGCCGGTGATCGAGAGCTGGCCCGGGATGTCCACGCCGCGGCCGATCGCCGTGGACATGCCGGCGATGGCCATCAGGTCGTTGGCATACACGATCGCGGTGGGCGGCTCGGGCAGGTCGAGCAGCTGGTTGGTCGCGTCAGCGCCACCCTGGGCGGAGAAGTCGGAGGTGATGCAAGCGCCTGGCGTCAGCCCTGCGTCCGTGATGGCCGACGCCCATGCCGCGCGGCGGGAGACGCCGTGGACGAACTCAGCGGGTCCGGCAACGTGGCTGATGTTTCGGTGCCCGAGCGCAACGAGATGCTCGACGGCTGCAGTGATTCCTGGCTGGTCGTCGATGTAGACGGACGACCAGGGTCCGTGGCCTGGGGACAGCCCGATCACCACGGTGGGCAGGCCCAGGTCGTCGAGCAGCTGCGGCCGCAGGTCATCGACCCGCATGTCGGTGAGGAACACGCCGTCGACCCGGCCGGTCGCGGCCAGCCGGCGGTAGCTCTCGTGCTCACTCTGGGCGTCGCTGACGACGTGGAGCATGAGGGCATAGCCCCGCTCGGACAGCGCGGTCTCGATTCCGGTGATGAACGAGGCGAAGAACGGATCGACGCCGAGGGTCTCAGGGGTGCGGGCGATGACCAGCCCCACGGCAAGGGCGCGGGAGACCGACAGGGCCCTGCCCCGCAGGCTGGGGGTCCAGCCGAGGTCATGGGCGACGGCCAGGATCCTTTCGCGCGTCTGCGCGCCAACCCCCGGCTTGCCGTTCAATGCGAAGGACACCGCGCCCTTGGAGACGCCCGCGACCCGGGCGACATCGGTGATGGTGGGGCGTTTGGTTCCCATTACGAAGTAATAAACCGGTTTAGGGCCGATATGTCAAAACGGCAGGCTGCGCGGCACCCGGCCCGGGCATCGTCATACTGGAGAACGCCGCCCCAGGGCAGCGCTCGATTTGTCGCCGACGAAAGAAGACCAGTGAGCACCCCGCCCACCCGCGCCAGCCGAAGCGCCAGCCGAAGCGCCAGCATGGCCCGCGCGAAGCGCAATCAACCCCGCAGGGGCTGGCGCCGGTTCTTCTCCTGGAAGTGGATCCTGCTGGGGTTGCTCGGGTTCTTCCTGCTTGGTGTCGCGGCTCTTGCCGTTGCCTACGCCAAGACTGATGTCCCCCAGCCGAACCAGCTGGCCAACGCCCAAGCCTCGATCGTCTACTACTCCGACGGCAAGACAGAGATGGACCGGATCAGCGAGGTCAACCGCGAGTCCGTGCCGCTGACGAAGATCCCGTTGCACGTCCAGCACGCGCTGCTGGCTGCCGAGGACCGCACCTTCTACCAGAACAGGGGCATCTCACCCACGGGGATCGCCCGGGCCATCGGGGTGGCCATCACGGGCGGCCCGACCCAGGGCGGGTCCACGATCACCCAGCAGTACGTCAAGAACTACTTCCTGACCCAGGACCAGACGATCACCCGCAAGCTCAAAGAGTTCATCATCTCCATCAAGATCGACCAGAAAGAGTCCAAGGACACGATCCTGGCGAACTACCTCAACACCATCTACTACGGCCGCGGCGCCTACGGCATCCAGACTGCGGCCAGGGCCTACTTCCACGTCGACGCCTCCAAGCTGAACGTCGCCCAGGGCGCGCTGCTCGCCTCTGTCATCCGTGGGCCGGCGTTCTACGATCCCTCACTCGGCCCCAAGCAGACGGCCGCCGCCAAGGCCCGCGTCACCTACGTCCTGGACGGCATGGTGACCGAGGGCTGGTTGAGCCCCGCGGAGCGGGCCAAGACCGCCTTCCCCAAGGTTTATCCCCAGGCCAAGACGACCAAGGCCGGAACGGTCGGCTACATCACCTATCAGGTCCAAAGAGAGCTCGCGAACAAGCTGGGCCTCACCGCCAGTGACATCGACCGCGCCGGCTTGCGGATCGTGACGACCATCGACAAGCAGGCCCAGGCGGCTGCAGTCAAGGCGGTTGCAGACAACATGCCGTCGGAGAAGGACGCCCCCGGCCTGCACGTCGGACTGACCGCGATCAAGCCAGGCGATGGAGCCATCGTGGCGATGTATGGCGGCAAGGACTACAGCACGAACCAGTACAACTCTTCGACGGACGCGGAATTGCAGGGCGGGTCGACGTTCAAGGTCTTCGGGCTTCTGGCCGCTCTCCAGAAGGACATCAGCACCAAGACCCTGTTCGACGGGCACAGCCCCCAGTACTTCCCGCAGTTCAAGGACAGCTCGAGCAAAGACCGTTTCATTGCCAAGGGCGGGGTCAAGAACTTCGGCCAGGGAAGCGGCGAGCAGTTCGGGCAGATCGACCTGCGGAAGGCGACGGCCCACTCGGTCAACACCATCTTCGCGCAGCTGAACATCAAGCTGGCCGACGGCGGCACCACGGCCTCCGGTGTGATGGATGCGGCGATCCTGGCCGGCTTGCCAAAGAACACGCCCGGGCTGGGCACCAACATGAGCAACATCTTGGGTACCGCCTCGCCGCACGTCATCGACATGGCCAACGCCTATGCGACCATCGCCGCCGAAGGGCAGAAGGCGACGCCATACCTCATCAGCGCGGTGACGTCGGCGGACGGCAGCATCGACTACAAGGTCAAGAAACAGCTGACCCCGGCCTTCGACAAGAAGGTGACGGCCGACGTCACGGAAGCCATGACACATGTGGTGACCGAGGGCACAGGAACGGGCGCATTGGCGTTGGGTCGTCCGGCTGCCGGCAAGACCGGCACGACGACAAATACCGAAGCGGTCTGGTTCGACGGTTTCACCCCCCAGCTCTCCGCGGCGGTCGGGATCTACAAGAACAAGGGCCATGACTCGGTCACCGTCAAGAACGGCAACCTGATCTCCAGCGGTGGCATCCCGGTCGATATCTGGACTGCGTTCATGAAGGGAGCCCTGAAGGGGCAGAAGGTCCTCGACTTCCCACCCCGCGCGGGCCTGGGTGACAGCTCAGTGCCGACACCGACACCGACACCGACGACGGCCCCGACAACTGCTCCCCCGACCCCAACGCCCACCCCAACGCCGACGCCGACGGCCCCGACGACGACCCCGACGACGCTGCCGGTTCCGACGGTCATCAAGCCGTGATCGCGCCGACCCGCGCCGACCCGGTCGCCGCTGCGGCGAGCGAGGTCATCGGAGGACCGTTCGGGCGCTATGCCGCCCTGAGCCGGCATGCGGCACGGTCCGCATGGCAGCCGGCCGCCGCGGTCCTGATGGGGTTGTCGAGCCTGACGATCGCCTTGGGAGTGCTGCAGAAGGCGCACTGTTTCAGCAAGGGCTGGAACACCCCGGACCAGTTCTGGCACGCGTGCTACTCGGACCTGCCGATCGTCTACCAGAGCGCCGGGCTCGGACACGCGATGCCATATCTGCCCGGCGCCCAGCCTCTGGACCAGCCGTTGGTCTCAGGGCTCGTGATGTGGCTGGTCGGGCTCGCGGTCCCCGACGGCTCNNCATGTGGCTCTCAGCCCCGTGCTGGTTCTGGCCGGTCTCGTCTCGGTCGACCTGCTCGGCGTGATGCTCGCCTCTGCGGCGTTGTGGGCCTGGGGTCGCAGCAGAGTCCTCATGGCCGGCGTACTCATGGGTCTGGCGATCTCGGCGCGCAGCTACCCCTTGGTCCTGCTCGTCGCCATCGGTCTGCTCGCGGTGCGCTCGGGCCGGGTCTCGGCCTGGCGACAGCTGGCGGTAGCGGCTCTGGCCACATGGTTCGCGGTGAGCCTGCCCTGGCTCGTGATGAACGCGGATGCCTTGCTCTCGGTCTATCGCAGCTGGTGGAGGGCGGGGGCGAGCTACGGCTCGGTGTGGATGGTGCCGACGCTGATGGGGCGCGTGCTTCCCCAGGGCGCCGCGACACCGCTGGCCATCCTGGGTTGGGTGGCCGCCCTGGCCGTGGGTGCGTTCTTCGCCCTGAGCCTGGATCGCCGGCCTACGGTGGCAGAGGTCTCACTGGTGATGCTGGTGATCGTTCTCGTCACCGGCAAGTCGGTGCCCGTCCAGGCCGGGCTGTGGCTGCTTCCGTTGATCGCGCTGATCGGGATGCAGTGGCGTGACCATCTGGTCTGGGCCGCCTTCGAGGCGACCTACTTCGTGGCCGTGTGGCTCTACATCGCCGGACTGAGCAAGCCTGACCGTGGTCTGCCGAGAGGCCCGTACGCGCTCCTGCTCGTCCTTCGTCTGGCCGCCATGCTGTTCGTGGTCTCGCAGGTATGGCGAGTGGCCCGGTCCCGTGGGCCGGCCGCCGAGGGCGACCAGGAAGGCGAGATCGAAGAGCATGACGGTCAGCTTGACGATCAGGGTGGCGAACCTGACGAGCAGGGTCACGAAGCCGAAGAGCAGGGTGACGAGGTCGACCCTCTGGCCGGCCCGATGGCGGGCGCGCCGGATCGGGTGCTCGTTCACTTCGCCTGA
>PKWT01000460.1:0-4957 GCA_003132125.1 Micrococcales bacterium
GCGGAGCGCCCTCCGACCGGCAGTTCGTCGGTATCATGATCGCCTGCCACTCGGCGTTCACCGGAGGTGCCTCACATGGCGGAGCTCGTCCGGACCAACGACCCCGGGGTAATCTCCGCAATCGAGGGCCTGCTTGGCGGGGCCGACATCCCGTATCAGGTCACAGACCGCAACATGAGTGTCCTCGAGGGCTCGATCATCGCGATCCAGATGAGGATCCTGGTTCCGGACGACCACGAGGCAGAAGCCCGTGAGCTGCTCGTCGACGCCGAGCTCGGCAACTGGCTGCGCCCCTAGATCCCGGCGCCGTCGCCAGTCTCCGGGGTATGCAAGGCGCGTCATACCGCCGCGAAGGGGGTAGAAGGCGCTGTTTGTGTTTGTCCGCTTCTATGCCGCATTTCGCGCAGTGTCACCGGCGCCTCACCTGCCGTTGAAAGGTGACTAGGCCGGGTGTCTTGTATCAGAGCCGTCCCGGTGGCCGATCCCGTTACGAACACCTGGCCGCCAGCGGTCCTTCGTGACGACCGCGCAAAAGCCATTGATGAGTGCGCTAGACCAGAGGGGTCTCGACGATGCTGAAAGACTCGGGGCGCGCGTCGTGGTAGCGCAACCACGTCGGAACCATCTTGACCAGCGTGAAGTCCTCGCGGAACGCGCGGGACTTCGGGACCTGCTCCTGGTGGATGCGGCCGTACTTCTCCCGCTCGGCACCCCAGAGCACCTCGGCGTCGCCCTCGGCCTGCACCGACACCATGTCGGCCCATCCGACGACGAGCGCGACCCGCTGGTTGCCGCCGATGTTGACGACCTTGCGGGCGGCGGCCTTGGTGTCGAAGAGCACCTCGCCGTGGTCGGTCACCGCGAGGTCGACGAGCGCGGCCTCGGGGTGCCCCTCGGCGTCGACGGTGGCCACCACCCCCAACTTGGCGGTTCGAACGAACTCGACGAACTCGGCACGGGTCATGGGGTCTTTGGACACGTCGCGAGTATAGGGCTGAGGCTCGAGCCAACTCCGAGGGGATACGCCCTCGTCGGGCTTGGACCGACCGTATCCCCCGGCCCGGCAACGGAGCGGCCCAGCGGGTAGCTAGCCTTGCCGGCGCCGGGTCGCAGGAACGGTCGACGCGCCGCCGATCGATACGGACGAGTTATTGCCGAAGCAGGATCGGTCACCGGAACAACAGCCCGCAACGCGCGCATCTTTCCCATGATTCCCCTAGGACAGGTCGTAACTTCGGACCAGAGTGCCCGGCCGGTTGCCTCCGCCCGCCACTCGGGAGGACAGCGGAGACAACCGGATAAGCAATGGATCAGGAAATGGACTCGTTCTGCATGGTGTAGGCCTGGTCGCGGCGGTGGTTGGTGCGGTTTCGCGCCGTGCCGGGGGCGGGGCGTGTGCCCACCCCCGGCACGTGCTGGTTGGTCATGTTCTCTTGTCGGGTTAGGCGATCATCCCGTGCGGGTCGAGGATGAACTTCTTCGCGACGCCCTTGTCGAAGTCGGCATAACCCTGGGGTGCCTGATCGAGTGGGATGACCGTGGCGTTGACGTTGTTGGCGATCTGTACCCTGTCGTGCAGGATCGCCTGCATCAACCCGTGGTGGTACTTCATCACCGGGCACTGGCCGGTGGTGAACGACAGCGACTTGGCCCAGCCCAGGCCAAGTCGGATCGACAGGGCGCCGATCTTGGCGTTGTCATCGATGCCGCCGGGGTCACCGGTGACGTACAGACCCGGGATGCCCAACGCCCCGCCGGCTGCGGTGATCTCCATCAGGGAGTTCAGCACCGTGGCGGGTGCCTCGCGGCCGGCATCTGCGCCGTGGCCGTGCGCCTCGAAGCCGACGGCGTCGACCGCGCAGTCCACCTCGGGTACCCCGAGGATCTGCTCGATCTGATCCTGAGGACTGCCTTGGGACACGTCGACGGTCTCGCAGCCGAAGGAGCGGGCCTGGGCCAGCCGCTCAGGGATCAGATCGCCGACGATGACGACCGCGGCGCCGAGCAGCTGGGCGGATGTGGCCGCGGCCAGCCCGACGGGTCCGGCACCGGCGATGTACACCGTCGAGCCCGGCCTGACTCCTGCGGTGTACGCGCCGTGGAAGCCGGTCGGGAAGATGTCCGAGAGCATGGTCAGGTCGCGGATCTTGGCCATCGCCTGGTCCTTGTCCGGGAACTTCAACAGGTTCCAGTCGGCGTAGGGCACCATGACGTACTCGGCCTGTCCACCGACCCAGCCCCCCATGTCGACGTAGCCGTACGCCGAGCCGGGGCGGTCGGGGTTGACGTTCAGGCAGATTCCGGTCTTGCCTTCCTTGCAGTTGCGACAGCGCCCGCACGCGATGTTGAACGGTACCGAGCACAGGTCACCGACCTTGATGAACTCCACCCCCGGCCCCGTCTCGACGACCTCGCCGGTGATCTCGTGCCCGAGCGCCAGGCCTTCGGGGGCCGTGGTCCGGCCACGGACCATGTGCTGGTCGCTTCCACAGATATTGGTGGAAACCACCTTCAGGATGACCCCATGGGGGCACGCACGCCCAACGTTGGCCGGGTTCACGCCGGGCCCGTCCGCAACCTCCAAGGTGGGGTAGGGGATGTTCTCGACCGCGACCTGACCAGGTCCCTTGTAGACGACTGCCTTGTTGCCTGCCATTGCTCTCTCCTTCGAACGAACTTCTCGGATCGACCGCCTCAGCCGGGGTGCTGACCCGCCGGGCGTGCACTACGTCTTGCGCCTACCCGCGTGACCTCCCTTCGACAGATGCTCCACCAGCGCCCTGCCCGTTGCCGGCGAAACCGGTGCGGAGCGGACCCGTGTCCGCCTCGCTAGCTCTGAGGCGACGCCGCCCCACTGCCCCCAGTGACCACGAGCGGATCATCGTCCAGGGGGGCAGCAGGTGGCTGCACCAGCCGGTCGTACACCAAGACCGCCAGCACGCCCCCAACCACCGGCCCGACGACGTAGATCCAGAGCTCGCCCCAGGGCGTCGTGCCACCAGAGACCGTGTTGGCCAGGTAGGGGCCGATGGTGCGGGCGGGGTTGACCGACCCGCCGGTGAACGGCCCGATGACGAAGATCTCGCAGACCACGGCCAGGCCGATCAGGAAACCAGCCCACCCCACCGGCGCCCGCCGGTCCACGGCCACCGCCATGATGGTGAACAGCAACAAGAAGGTACCCAACCCCTCAGCCAGCACCGCCTGCCCCGCGCCAACACCCGGCGAAGTCGAGGTCAGCCCGACACCTGCGGCGGTCGCCGCCTTCGTCCCTGCCACTCCAACCACCAAGAAGGCACCGAGCACGGCGCCGACGACCTGCGAACCGACATAGGCAGGGACCTCGGCCCACCGAAACCGCCCGGTGACCGCCAGCGCCACCGTCACCGCGGGGTTGATGTGCGCCCCGGAGGTTGTTCCCAACGCGTAGATGACCAGCGCGACAACGAGCCCGAAGGACAAGGCGATGATTCCCAAGCCTGCGTAGTCCAGCGATCCCTTGCCCAAGGCCAAGGCCGCCACCACAGCCCCCGGTCCGAAGAACGCGAGCAGTGCAGTGCCCAAGAGCTCGGCGAGAAGCCGACGCGGCAGCGATCCGGTCATGGTCAAGCCCTCCCATGAAGGTAACTTCAGTTCAGTTCTGACCAAGGGCACCGACGCGTCGAGCGTTCGGGAATCGCCTTGGTTTCAACAGACTCTAGGGACCTGTGTCAATAGCCAGGCCTCGCAGAAGCGCGTGGTGAGCACACACGGCGACCGCCAGGAGCGACCCGGTGGCGGCGGTTTTCAGCTGAGTCAGGGCTCTGCCACCCGCTCCACGAGACTCCGGACAACCTGACGGCGCGCGTCAAGGGGCTGCCTTCGGCACGGCAAGCGGCTACGACCCTTGACCCAGACCAGAAGCGTTCTACGCCGGCCGTCGCGAACGCAACCAGAACAGTCCGCATTCACCACCAGTGACACGGGCTCGTGACACCAAGTAGGTCCCCATTTAGCCAATGCGTAAGTCCGTCCCGGCATGGGAGCAGGCGAACCATCAGGGGCGACCGACATGCACATCTCATCAAGCAGTTGAGGATGGGCGGAGGAGGTAGGTGGGTCAGTGGAAGACCACGGTGCGGCCCCCGGTAAGGAACACCCGGTGCTCGGCGTGCGCGCGGACGGCGCCAGCGAGGACGCGACGTTCGACGTCGCGGCCGATTCCGACGAGCTGGTCGGCGGAGTCCGAGTGTCGGACCCGCACGACGTCCTGTTCGATGATCGGGCCCTCGTCGAGGTCGGCTGTCACGTAGTGCGCGGTGGCCCCGATGAGCTTGACGCCTCTGGTGTGTGCCTGGTGGTAAGGGCGAGCGCCCTTGAACCCGGGCAGGAACGAGTGGTGGATGTTGATCGCCCGACCGCTCAGCTCACGGCACAGGTCGTTGCTGAGGGTCTGCATGTAGCGTGCGAGCACCACGAGATCGGTGTCGGTCTCCTTGACGATCGCCAGCAGCCTGGCCTCCGCCTCGGGTTTGCTTTCCGCCGACACGGCCACGTGCTCGAACGGCACGCCGTACTGCTCGGCAATCGGTCGGCAGATCTCGTGGTTGCTGACCACTCCGACGATGTCGACCGGCAGGTCGCCGATCCGCCAGCGGTAGAGCAGATCGACCAGGCAGTGGTCGAACGCAGAGACCATGATCAGCACGCGACAGCGTTCGCCCGCGGGGCGCACCTGCAGGTCCGCGCCGAGGTGGGCCGTGGTTGAGAGCACGGCCTGGCGGATCTTCTCCACGTCGTCGATGGGCGACTCGAATGCGGTCCGGATGAAGAATAGCCCGGAGTCGGCGTCGCCGTACTGCGCGCTCTCGTTGATGTTGGCCTCGACGCCGAGCAGTCCGGACGTTACCGAGTGGACGATGCCGGGGCGGTCGGCGCACGACAGCGTCAGGATGTACCGGTTCAAGTGTTTCTCCCG
>PKWT01000460.1:5084-5204 GCA_003132125.1 Micrococcales bacterium
TGGCGTGCCCGGGTACCTGCTTCGGCAAGCCCTGGCACCCGGGCGGGGCCGCGGTGGGCTGAGCGCCGCCGAGGCAGACATTCCCGAACGCGCGTTGGAGACTCGCGAGGCCGGCCGGTG
>PKWT01000478.1:0-3028 GCA_003132125.1 Micrococcales bacterium
GCCGTCAGCAGTACCAGGAAGTTGATGCCCAGCAACATTCCGGCCCTGGCACTGATCTTGCCAGGGCTACGACCAGCCAGCGAAGGCCACAGAAGAACCAGGACAACAAACGCCGCGATGGTCAGCACCACGATCGCACCGAGGAACAACGGTCCGGTCAACGACATCTGCGGCACCCTCCGATGCATCCAGCCACTGGGGCGAGAACCCAGACGTCAGCGTAGACCGGGTCCGTCGTCCGAGGACTGCAATTCGGTTCTAGCGAGGGCTCATCAGGTCTGGACCAGGGCCGCGTAACCGGGCTTGACCACCTCGTCGATGATCGCCAGCCGCTCATCGAACGGGATGAAGGCCGACTTCATCGCGTTGATCGTCACCCAGCGAAGGTCCTCCAACGTCCATCCGGCGTCGTTGACGAGCAGGGACATCTCACGCGTCATCGACGTGCCACTCATCAGTCGGTTGTCGGTGTTGACGGTGACCCTGAACTTGAGCCGTTTCAAGAGTGAGATCGGATGCAGCGCAATGGATTCGACCGCGCCGGTCTGCACGTTGCTGCTTGGGCACATCTCGAGCGGGATGCGCCGATCGCGCACGTATGCCGCGAGACCACCGAGGACCACCTCGGCCGGGTCCGCTCCGGCCGCGTGGGCGACGTTCTCGGAATATGGCCTGCCCGCAACGCGAACGTCGTCGATGATCCGTACGCCGTGACCGAGACGGTCGGCTCCGCACCACTGGATCGCCTCCCAGATGCTGGGGAGCCCGAAGGCCTCGCCAGCGTGGATGGTGAAGTGGGCGTTCTCGCGGCGAAGGTACTCGAACGCATCGAGGTGGCGGGTGGGCGGGAACCCGGCCTCGGCGCCGGCGATGTCNNAAACCGACGACGCCGTCGTTGCGATAACGCACGACGAGCCGGGCGATCTCGGTCCCCTTGGCGGCGTGGCGCATCGCCGTCAGCAGCGCCGTCACCCGGATCCGCCGACCCGACTCCGCGGCTTTGCTCTCGCCGTCGCGAAAACCGGCGTTCACCGCTTCAACCACGTCCTCGAGGGAGAGTCCGTTGACCAGGTGCAGCTCCGGGGCATAGCGCACCTCGGCATAGACGACCCCGTCCGCAGCGAGATCCATCACGCATTCACTGGCGACCCGGTGCAGTCCGTCGACCGTCTGCATGACGGCCAGTGTCTGGCTGAACGTCTCGAGATACAGCTCGAGTGACCCCGAGTCGGCGCTGTCGCGGAACCAGGCGCCGAGCGCATCGGCATCCTGGGCCGGAAGACCTTGGTAGCCAACGGTCTCGGCGAGCTCAATGATCGTCTGTGGGCGCAGTCCGCCATCCAGGTGATCGTGCAGCAGCGACTTTGGGGCGCGGCGCAGGATGTCGTCGGTGAGCACTCAGTCCTCGCGGTTGACGGTGTCGGGACCAAATGCCGGGAGGCAGACGGCGACGTACTCGGCACCATCAGCTCCGGTGGAGTAGCGGACACGCTCGCCGGCGCCCGTAAGTATCGACTGACCGGCGTGGGCGATCGTGGGCCCGTCCTCGTGATCGACGATCACCGAACCCTTGAGGACGAGCGTGATCTCGTCGAACTCCGGTGTCTGGAAAGGCTCGTGCCAGTTGGCGGGGGCGATCATGTGGGCGACCGACACGGCCTCGCTGCCGGTGTTGACCCGACCAACGTGCTCGCTGATGATCTTGCCGCCAGGGACAGGGATGCGCGTGGGTTCACTGATGAGTCGAGGCACGCGTTCACCCTAGCCGCAGGACCAGGGCAGGCCTCCGGAACCAGGTCGTTCAGCTGATCCGGTCGATCACGAGCGGGAGCAGATCGGGTCGGGAGTCGTCTGGCGCAATGAAATAGGCACCATCCAGCGCCGCGATCGCCCGGTCGAAACGCTCCGGGGTGTCGGTGTGCAGCGTCATGAGAGGGTCGCCGGCTCGCAGGACCGCGCCAGGCTTGGCATGCATCTCGATGCCTGCACCAGCCTGGACCTTGTCCTCCTTGCGGGCTCGACCCGCACCCAGCCGCCATGCCGCCATGCCGACCTGGAGCGCGTCGAGCTGGGTCAGCACGCCGGAACCCGGGGCCAGGATCTGGTGGGTCTCCCTCGCGACCGGCAGGGTGGCGGACGGGTCGCCGCCCTGGGCGGTGACCATGCGGCGCCATACGTCCATGGCTCGGCCGTCCTTGAGCGCATCCGCTGGGTCGACATCACCACGGCCTGCGGCGGCCAGCATCTCGCGTGCCAGCACCAACGTCAGCTCCACAACGTCCGGCGGGCCGCCACCGGCCAGGACCTCGACCGACTCACGCACCTCGAGGGCGTTTCCGGCGGTCAGTCCGAGCGGGGTCTGCATGTTGGTCAGCAGAGCAACGGTGTTCACCCCGGCGTCGGTGCCGAGATCGACCATCGTGCGCGCCAGCNNGAGCTGGCGATCAGCGGGATGGCCTCGACGGTGCCGGTGACGTCGCGCAGGGCGTAGAGCTTCTTGTCGGCGGGCGCGAGCCGGTAGCCGGCCGCGCAGATCACCGCCCCGACGTCCTCGAGCTGGCGCATCATCTCGCCGGTCGACAAGGCTGCACGCCACCCGGGGATCGACTCGAGCTTGTCCAGCGTTCCGCCGGTGTGGCCGAGCCCGCGACCCGAAAGCTGAGGAACCGCAACGCCGCACGCCGCGACGAGCGGGGCCAGCGGCAGGGTGATCTTGTCACCGACGCCCCCTGTCGAGTGTTTGTCCGATGTCGGACGTGACAACGACGAGAAGTCCATGCGGTCGCCCGAAGCGATCATCGCCGCTGTCCAGCGGGAGATCTCGCGACGGTTCATGCCGTTGAGCAGGATGGCCATCGCCAGGGATGACATCTGCTCTTCTGCCACGAGCCCTCGGGTGTACGCGTCGATGACCCAGTCGATCTGCCCGTCGGAAAGCTCTTGTTTGTTGCGCTTGGCGACGATGACTTCAACGGCGTCAAAGGAGTCGGTCATGTGAAAGATCCTCTCAGGCGGTATGCCGGGTGCC
>PKWT01000478.1:3054-8975 GCA_003132125.1 Micrococcales bacterium
ATCGGGCAGAACCTCGGCCATGCTGCGCACACCCGTGGACGTCATGATCTGGCAGCGTGGTCCACCGTTCTCCCACAACAGCTGCCGGCACCGACCACAGGGCATCAACGCGTCGCCCTTGCCGTTGACGCAGGCCACTGCCACCAGTCGACCGCCGCCGGTCAGGTGCAGCGCCGAGATCATGCCGCACTCGGCACACAGCGCCACACCGTAGGCCGCGTTCTCGACGTTGCAGCCCGACACGATGCGCCCATCGTCGACCAGCCCGGCCACGCCTACCGGGAAAGCGCTGTACGGCGCATAGGCGTGGTGCATCGCCTCGGTTGCCTCGGCGTGCAACAGATCCCAGTCGATGGATGCAGACTCGGCCATTAGTGCCCCTCGCCCTTTCGATACGGCAATCCGTCCGCGGCCGGCATACGCAGACGTTGGGAAGCGAAGGCGAGCACAAGCAGCGTGGCGACGTACGGCGTCATGCCGGTGAACTCGTCGGGCACGGTCTCGGAGATGAAGTACCAGACGGCCACGAGTACGCCCGCTGAGATCGCGATGACACCCTTGATCACACGATGCTTGCGCAACACCTGCCACAGTCCGATGCCGATGGTAAGGACAGCGAGCAGCAGCAGCATCGCGTGGACGGTGGTGCCACCACCGCGCAGCTGTACGGCATCGGTATAGCCGAACAAGGCCGCGCCGCCGACCAAGCCACTGGGACGCCAGTTGCCGAAGATCATGGCAGCCAAGCCGATATAGCCACGCCCACCAGTCTGTCCGTCGCGGTAGATGTTGGCAGCGACGAGGGCGAGGTAACCACCACCGAGGCCTGCCAGAGAGCCGGAGACCAGCACGGCAATGAACTTGTACTTGTAGACGTTGACGCCCAACGACTCTGCAGCGACCGGACTCTCACCGCACGAGCGCAGACGCAGCCCGAACGTTGTATGCCACAGCACCCACCACGTCAGGGCAACCATTGCCAGCGCAATCAGCGTCACGATCGAAAGGTTCGTCACCATGGCGCGCAGGATTGCGGCCAGATCGGAGACGAAGAAGATTTCCTTCTTCTCCAGTGAGCCCAGCCCTGATGACACGCCAGGAATACTGAGGGAGGGCAGGTTCTGCAGGGACGGTGACTGTGTCGGCCCACCGCCGGGGCTCCCGGTGAAGGTGCGGGCCGCGAGGTACTTCGCCGCACCGTAGCCGATGATGTTGATGGCGACGCCGGACACGATGTGATCGACGCCGAAGACGACGGTCGCAAGGGCGTGGATCGCGCCGCCGACCATCCCGCAGAACATGGCGCCGAGCAGGCCCGCCCAGGGGCCGTAGTGCCAGCCGAAGAACCCGGCACCCCACGTGCCGAGGATCATCATCCCCTCGAGCCCGATGTTCACGACACCTGCCCGCTCGCTCCACAGCCCACCCAGACCGGCCATACCGATCGGCACGGCAAGTCCGATCGCGGCCGCGAGAGCGCCCGAGGAGGCGAGGTCGTTGGCACCGGTCACCACACGCAGAACAGCGATCAGGAACACGGCGATCACCGCGATCAGGGCGATCCGTGCTGGGCTCAGGCTCGGCTTGCGCACCGCGCCGGTGATGACCTTGGCCCCTGCCTTGAGTCCGGCGGTGCTCATACCGTGACTCCTTCGGGGGTCGGGGAGCCAGGTTGATCGGAAAGCTGTCTGGCCACCTTGCGTTGCTCCATCCGCAGGCCCGCACGACGTACGACCTCGTAGGCGATGACCACGGCCAGGACAATGACACCCTGGATGATGAAGACGAGCTCGGAGCTGACGCCGACGGTGATCTGAAGACCATTGCTTTGCTGCTCGAGGTAGGACCAGAGCAGCGCACCGAAAGCGATGCCCACCGGGTGGTTGCGCCCCAGAAGCGCGATGGCGATGCCGGCGAAGCCCAGGCCGGGCTGGAACGTCGTGCCGTAGCTGTAGTCCTGGCCGAACAGCAGCGGCATGCCGACCAGGCCGGCAGCCGCACCTGACAGCAGCATCGCGGTCAGGACCATGCGCTTGACATTGACGCCGCTGGCCACAGCCGCCGTCTCGGATCGACCAGTGGCCCGAAGGTCGTACCCGAAACGGGTCTTGTTCAGGATCACCCAGTAGGCGATACCGACCAGTGCTGCCAGCAGGACGAAGCCGTAGACCTTGTTGGGCGTCCCCGGAACCAGCGCGAACCCGGGCACCTGTGACGACGTGGGGATGGTCTTGGTATTGGTGACGTTGCTGCCGGCGGTCGAGTCCGCGACCCTGAAGAGCAGGAAGGACACGAGTCCGGTGGCAATGGCGTTGAGCATGATCGTGGAGATCACCTCGGAGACGCCTCGGGTGACCTTGAGCCAACCGGCGATGCCGGCCCAGGCCGCGCCGACCACCACCGCGATCAGCAGCGAGACGATGATGTTGAGCGGACCCGGCAGCCAACCTTGACCGGCGAAGACCGCTGCCGCAAATGCGGCGATGCGGTACTGCCCGTCGACCCCGATGTTGAACAGGTTCATCCGGAAGCCGATCGCGACGGCGATCGCGGACAGGTAGTAGACAGAGGCGCCGTTGATGATCGCAACGACCAGCCGGGGACGAGGCGCGGTCAACAGCTGGGTCCACACCTCGACGACCGGGTCACCTGCCAGGAGCAGCACCGTGGAGGTGACCACGAACGCCACCAGGATGGCGAGGACGGGCGCGACCAGTGCGAGACCGACCCTACGCAGATCCAGAGTCGCCTTCATTGCCCCTCCTCCTCGCCCTGGGTTCCGTGCCCTGCCTTGGTATGACGTGTGCCCGGGTCATCCGCGACGGTGCCAGGCTCTCGCTGATCGGCACCAGTCATTGCCGCGCCGAGATCCTGCGCAGTCACGACATCGGGGTCGAACTCGTCTGACAGCTGACCTCGAAGGATCACGCGGATGGTGTCGGAAAGACCAATGAGCTCATCGAGATCTGCTGAGATCAGCAGGACCGCGAGGCCCTCGCGTCGTGCCCTCCTGATGTGGTCCCAGATGGCGGCTTGGGCGCCAACGTCCACGCCCCGGGTTGGATGGGCGGCGACCAACACTCTTGGCGTATAGCTCATCTCGCGGCCGATGATCAGCTTCTGCTGGTTGCCGCCGGACAACGAGTTGGCCGTGACATAGATTGAGGGCGTGCGCACGTCGTACTCGGCGAGGATGCGCTCGGCCCCGGCCTTGGCGCCGGCGGCGTCGACCCAGATCCCTTTGACGTTCGGCGACTCCGTCTGATGGCCCAGCATGGTGTTCTCCCACAACGGGGCATCCAGCAACAGCGCATGCCGGTGACGGTCCTCGGGGATGTATCCGACGCCCGCTTCACGAATCTCGCGGGTATGCCAGTCGCTGATGTCCTGGTCCGCCAGGAGGATTCGGCCTGCGGTGGGTTCGCGCATACCCATGATGGCCTCGACCAGCTCAGCCTGGCCGTTGCCCTCAACCCCGGCGACGCCCAGCACCTCACCGGCGTGGATGGTCAAGGTGATGTCGTGCAGGACGTCGCGAACACCGGCTCCGGCGAGGGTCAAGCCGGTAATGGCGAGCAGCGGGCGGTCCGTGACCGTGGACGCATCCGTGCTGGCGGAGGGCAGCTCTGAGCCGACCATCAGCTCAGCGAGCTGGCGGGAGGTGACCGACTTCGGGTCGACAGTGGCGACGGTGGTGCCACGCCGGATGACGGTGATCGAGTCGGCGACCGACAGCACCTCGTCCAGCTTGTGGGAGATGAAGATGACGGTCAGTCCCTCACTCTTGAGCTCGCGCAGGTTGTCGAAGAGCTCGTCGACCTCTTGAGGGACCAGGACCGCCGTGGGCTCGTCGAGGATCAGGATCTTGGCGCCGCGATAGAGAACCTTGAGGATCTCGACGCGCTGGCGGATGCCGACACCGAGGTCAGCCACCAGGTCATCGGCATGGACGTTGAGGCCGTAGTCAGCGGAGATCCTCTCGATCTCAGCTCGGGCCCGATCAGCGATGCCGTGACGTTTCTCGGCGCCAAGCACGACGTTCTCGAGGACCGTCAGGTTGTCGGCAAGCATGAAGTGCTGGAAGACCATGCCGATGCCCGCATCGATCGCATCCGATGGGCTGTGCAGGGCGAGCGGCTGGCCGTCGACCTTGACCGTGCCCTCATCGGCTCTGATGACGCCGTACAGGATCTTCATCAAGGTGGACTTGCCCGCGCCGTTCTCGCCGACGATGGCATGAACGGTGCCCCTCTGTACCGAGAAGGTCACGTCCCTGTTGGCCACAACCCCGGGGAAACGTTTGGTGATGCCCTGCAGCTCGACGGCCGGTGCCACGATCGATCCTGCATCCGGGGCACTCTGGGCAGAGTCGGTGATGACGCACGCTCCTCGTACTGGCCCGCTTCATTGCGAGCGTTGATCGTTGGGCCGGAAAGACCAAGAGCCCGGGTGGCACGTTACCGCGCCAGCCCGGGCCCCTGCGTCAAACCTTGAAACACGCAGTCAAAGCGACACCTACGGCTTGGTCGGAACCACGATCTTGCCGTCGATGATCTGCTGCTTGTAGGCGTCGAGCTTGGCCTTGATGTCGTCCATCTGGCCGCCCGTGGTGCTGTAGCCGACGCCACCCGCCTTGAGGTCATAGACCTTGTTGCCCGCAGTGAACTTGCCCTCAGTCATCGCCTTGATGAAGTCGAACGTCGCGACGTCAACCTTCTTGATCATTGAGGTGATGATGACGCTCTTGACATCGGCCGGCGCGGTCAGCGCCTGGTCGGAGTCAACACCGATCGCCATCTTGCCGGCGGCCGCAGCGGCTTGGAACACACCGCCACCAGAGCCACCTGCGGCGGCGTAGACGACGTCTGCGCCCTGCTGGTACATGCCCGCAGCCGCGATCTTGCCCTTGGCCGGGTCACCGAAGCCCGAGAAGTCCGGCGGCTGGGTGAGGTACTTGACCTGGACCTTGATGGCAGGGTTGACCGTCTTGGCACCCATGACATAGCCAGCCTCGAACTTCTTGATGAGGTCGACGTTGACGCCACCGATGAAGCCGATGTTGCCTGTCTTGGACTTCAACGCGGCCGCCGCACCCACGAGGAACGAGCCCTCGTTCTCGGCGAACGTGAGGTTCTCGATGTTGGCGCCGGTCGCGTCGGTCGAGTCGATGAGGGCGAACTTGACGTCCGGGTTCGCCGCGGCGACCTTCTTGACCGACGGCGCATAGGCGAATCCGACGGCAATGACGCTCTTGTAGCCGGCGTCGATGAGCTGCAGCAGACGCTCCTCGCGCGCGGATTCGGGCTCACCGTTGACCGCTGTGGCCTCCTTGGGAACAATGCCCAGCTCGGCCTTCGCCTTGTCGAGGCCGGCGGCGGCGGCGTCGTTGAACGACTGGTCCCCGCGCCCACCCACGTCATAGGCCATGCCGATCTTCATTCCACTGGCCGCAGTGGTCGTACTACCACCGGCAGCCGGCGTCTTGTCCGTGCTTGTGCCGCAGCCAGCCAGTGCCAGCGCGGCGACCGACATCGCGGCCGTAACCTTCATCACCCGACGCAAGGGAATCTCCTTCTCTGAATGCACCAATAAATTCGAAAATCCTTGGACCCAACTTTTCGTGACTCTACTGCTACCGATGAGGTGTGTCTGCCGAGTCCAGATGCGTTGTCCGCATCGTTATTTAGAGGCTGTGACGAGCGACTCACTGCTTCATGAAGCGCCGCATGCCAGCACCGTGGCGGCCAACAGCTGAGCCCCTGCCAGCACCGCGCGTTCGTCCACCACGAGGTCGCCCTGGTGCAGGTCATAGGTCTCACCGCCAGGAGTGCGGGTCCCCAACCTCGCCAGAGCGCCGGGCCCTTCCTGTAGGTACCAGGCGAAGTCCTCACCGCCCAGCGACTGCGGCGTCGACGTCGCGG
>PKWT01000120.1 GCA_003132125.1 Micrococcales bacterium
AGCCGCCATGAGTGACTAATCCCGAAAAACGAGGACGGATCAGTCAGGATCCTTTGCGGACACCCGTTGACCGGGGTGGGCCGATTCCCCAATCTGGCCGACTGCCCAGCCGGCCCCGCCTCCACTGTTGCCGACGTGCAAAACCATGCATAGCCGGAGCCCGGCCAAACCACCGGTAGCCCCGATCCGCCCGCTCGCGAGGTGAGTCTTACCGCCGCCTATCGCCCACCGTGGGGGCAGGCCCCACAGCGCCCAGATTGACGCGTCTCTCGGCGACACGACCTGCAGTTCCGAGAGACCGACCCGCCGACGAGACTCATTTGGGTAGTGAGGAGTACTCGCACGCACATAAGGGTTCTCACACCGAATGGGCTCACCTGTGCCCTGGAACCTAGATCCAGCGCCGCACTCGCCGCGCAAACAGCCGTCTGGCGGCGTTGCTCACCTGCCTTCGTCGACGCTCTCTGCAGCACCGCTGGCCGTTCGGTGAGCGGCACAAGCACCGCGCCGATGAGCGCGCTGACCTCGTCGCTAGGATCGGGCTCCTGTTTGGCTCGGTCGCCGGGCTCGGCCCACCAGGGACTAGCATTCGCTCAACTCGATCTGAAATGAGAGTCTCACAGTGAGCAACGACGTCATTGTGGTTGGGTCTGTGAACGCAGACCACGTCATGGCGTTGGTCCGGCGCCCGGTCGGAGGTGAGACCGTCCTGGCGACATCGGACATCATCGTCACCCCGGGCGGTAAGGGGGCGAACCAAGCCGCCGCGGCGTCGAGAGCCGGTGCCAGGACAGCCCTCGTCGGAGCCGTGGGGGACGACCCAATCGGCGCGGACCAACTCGAGGCCCTGCATATGGCTGGCGTTGAGACGACGTTGATCAAAGTAGTTGGGGGCTGTCGCACCGGGGCTGCCGTGATCATGGTGACTCCCGACGGCGAGAACTCGATCGTCGTCGTCCCGGGGGCCAACCGGCACTTGGAGCCTCGGTGGGTTCAGGAAACACTTGAACGCTCCGCAGTGGGTGCTGTGGTGGTCCTGCAGACCGAGTTGGCCGCCGAAGTGATCGACGCCGCGGCGGACACGTGCCGTGGCATTGGAGCTCGGGTAATCATCAACAATGGCCCATGGGTTGCACTGCGCCAGTCGACCCTGCAGCTAGCCGATCCCCTCGTGCTCAATGAACATGAAGCCCGCGACGCCTGCGGGGAGCTGTCGATGGGCACTGCGACGTCCCAGCTCGCACGTGTGGTCCGCGAGGGCACGGGGGCGTCTTCGGTCTTGGTGACCCTTGGTGCCGCAGGAGTGCTGATCAGCGACGCCGAGAACGAAGTGTCGATCCCGGCCAGCGCGGCGACGTCCGTTGTGGACACCACCGGGGCTGGTGACGTGTTCGTGGGGTCGGTTGCCGCCCTTCTCGCTGCGGGACACACCTTGTTAAAGGCTGCGAAGGGCGGCGCGGTCGCCGCTGCCCAGGCGGTCCAGTGGGCGGGGGCGAGGCCACCCCAGGAGGACAATGGCCAAGCCAGCCGTGCCGCCACCCTACGGAATTGAGGACCAGGTGCTCAAGACGATTCCCGCAATCATCACGCCCGAACTGCTTCACTCCTTGGCGCTGATGGGCCATGGGGACATCCTCGCCATTGTCGACCGTAACTATCCCTCGCACGCAGGCAGCCAGCGCGTCCACAACCTTGCCGGCGTGGACACGGCTTCGGCGGCAGATGCCATCCTGACCCTGTTCCCGGTCGACGACTTCACTCTCCCCGCGGCCTATCGCATGACCCCCGATGGGCAACCCGACGCTTTCTACCCAGCCCATGAGAGCTTTCAGCAGAGCCTGCGGCGCCATGAAGGACGTGAGGTTGATGTTGAGGGTGTACAGCGCACCCAGTTCTACACGATGGCCGCGGCGGCTTTCGCCGTTGTGCAGACCACGGACGACAGGCCATTCGCGTGCTTCCTGGTCGTCAAAGGAGTCATCGTCGCCTGAGCCTCGTCCAAGCCTCAATTCGCTGATGTTGATGGTGTGGTGAGTTCGTTGCCTCACCACTGGATGCCCGGATGGGCGACGGTGGTTTGACCGGTAGCCAGGTCGGTGGGTGCATGGCTTCGGGCTGAACGGATGGCGAGCCGTGACCAATTCGTAACCATGCTCCGGTTAACCAAGTGGTTGACACGAGGTTGCCCCTGCATTAATTTGAGAATATTGAACGCAGGCTGAATGTCTATTCACGTGGAGAGCCATGAGGCAACGTGTCACCCCACAGAGACCGATGACCACCGGCGCAAGGCGTGCCCGCTTGGGCCTGGTCGGCCTTGCCCTGGCGCTCGTGACGACCGCCTGCTCCGTCCCTGGCGTCTACGTCGTCGAGCAGGACGGTGCGACCGGCGCGGGGTCGGGTGCGAACGCGAAGTTCGACCCGACCGCGTATGCGGACAAGATCTGGGCATCCAAGGTGGTTCCCGCCGCCACCAAGGATGCCGTGGAGGCCACCACCTTGTTGCCGGCTCTTCAGGCCGACAGAGTCGGCGCCAGCAAACAGTACGGCAAGCAGGCAGGCTCCGGAGCCCCATACTCATTCCTCATCAAGGGGTCCGGCACGGTCACCGCCGTCAGCAGTGGAAACGATGTCGGCAGCATCCAGGTCGAGGTCGAGGGAGTTGGGAAGACCCAGCTCAACCTGGCCGTCGGACCGGCTTTCGTCGGCACTGCTGTCCGAGATGCAGTCGGGTTCATCGAGTTCGGCCAGTTCACCAACCAGATCGACTACGCCGACGCGGCCACCGCCCTGAACAGCAAGGTGAAGGCGACTGTCATCAACACCCTGGACCTGAGCACCATCAAGGGGAAGCGGGTCACCTTCGTCGGCGCCTTTCAGCTGCTTGATCCCTCCAGCTTGCTGATCACGCCGATCACGTTGCAGGTCGGGTCGTGAGCGCCGGACCGGCCGCCACGCGCGACTGGGACCTGGACGCCCCTGCGTTGCTGGTCGCTGAGGACTTTGTGAAGTCCTACGGCGGTGTGCATGCCCTGCGAGGTGTGACCTTCAAGGCACGCACTGGGGCGGTGAACGTCCTGGTCGGCGAGAACGGCGCGGGCAAGTCGACCTTGATGAAGATCCTCAGCGGGGCCGAGCAAGCCACCAGCGGTCGGATCGTGCTCGACGGAGATGTCGTCGAGTTCCGCAGTCCGCGAGAGGCGATGGCACGCGGGATCGGCATCATCCATCAGGAGCTCAGCCTGTTTCCTAACCTCAGCGTCGCGGACAACATCTTTGCCGGCCGTGAGCTGCATAACCGAGGGCACCTCACCGACGTGCGAGAGCACCGCAAGCAGGCCTCAGCAGCGCTGTCGCGCCTGCGCCAAGAGATCAGCCCGGACACGATGGTCGGCGACCTTCCCATCGGCACGCAGCAGCTGGTCGAGATCGCCCGGGTCCTCTCGCAGGACGTGCGCATCCTCATCATGGACGAGCCGACGTCGGCTCTGAGCGGCACCGAGGTGGACGTGCTGTTCGAGGTGATGGAGGACCTGCGCAAGGAGAACGTCACCATCATCTACATCTCACACAAGCTCGAGGAGTTCCGTCGCATCGGTGACTACGTCACAGTTCTGCGCGACGGGGCGCTCGTCGCCGAGGCGCCGATGTCCGAGACAGACACGGCGTGGATCGTGCAGCAGATGGTCGGGCGCAGCCAAAGCAGCCTGTTCACGCGTACCGCGAGCACGGTCGGCGACGTCATTCTGCAGGTTGAGGGCCTGACCGTCCCTGGGAAGCCGACTGCACTCGTCGACAACGTGTCCTTCAACGTGAAGGCGGGGGAGATCGTCGGCATCTACGGGCTGATGGGGGCCGGTCGAACCGAGCTCATGGAGACCCTCATCGGAACCCGGATTCGCTCGGCCGGCTCGATCAGGATAGAGGGCAAGGAGGCTGGGGACAGCCGGGTCGCGAGGCGCCTGGCCATGGGCCTGGCCTTGGTGCCGGAAGACCGGCAACGTGACGGTCTCGTGCAGGCGCTCTCTGTTCGCGCCAACGTGCTGCTTGCCATCGTGGGGAACCTGACCAAGGGGCTCCTTCTGTCCAACGGCCGTGAACGTGATGTCGCCAACGGGCAGGTTCAGGACCTACGGATCAAGGTGCCGAGTGTGGACGCCCAGGTGACCGAGCTGAGCGGTGGCAACCAGCAGAAGGTCGTCCTGGCCCGAGCCCTGCTGACCAAGCCCAAGATCCTGCTGCTCGACGAGCCCACCCGCGGGATCGATGTCGGGGCCAAGACCGAGATCTTCCGCATCATGAGCGGTCTGGCCGACGCGGGTCTCGGCGTGCTCTTCGTCAGTTCTGAGCTGGCCGAGGTGATGGGCATGGCCGACCGTGTGCTGGTCATGGCCAGGGGTCGCATCACGGCCGATCTTCCGCGTGACGAGGTCACCCAGGGTCTCCTTGTCAGTGCCTCGGCCTCCTCCCAAGCCATGAAGGTGAGTCAATGAACGCCAGCCCCGAGACCGAGGCCAAGACGCCACTTCCCGTCGAGGAACGCCGGCAGCCGAACACCGGAGCACGCGTTGCGATGCTGCTGCTGCAGGGTCGGACGCTCATCGTACTGGTGGTGCTGATCGCGGTCTTCAGCCTCATCTCCGTTGACTACCTGACGCAGAGCAACCTGCTGCTGATGACCAAGCACGTTTCCATCACGGCGATTATGGCGATCGGTGGCACGTTCGTCATCCTCACCGCTGGTATCGACCTGTCCGTCGGCTCGATCGCCGGCCTCTCCGGGATGATCAGTGGCGGCCTTTTGTACGAGGGCCTGAAACTGCCCGGCGGTCACACCGTCTGGTTCTCGACGGTCATGGTCATGGCCATCGGCATCCTCGTCGGCGCTGCGGTGGGTGCGATCAACGGCCTGCTCATCACCAAGCTGAATGTCGCGCCGTTCATCGCCACCCTCGGGGTTCTCTATGTCGCCAGAGGATTCGCCGACCTGCGCAGCGGTGGAGGCACGTTCCCGAACCTGGCCGGCACCCCTGCGAGGCACAACACCGGCTTCGACGTCCTCGGCGTCCAGAGCTGGTTCGGCGTCCCGGTGTCCATCTGGGCCATGGTGGCGGTGGCGGCACTGGCCATCGTCGTCACGACGAGAACGCCGTTCGGACGCCGCGTCTACGCCGTCGGTGGCAACGAACGAGCCGCGGAGCTGTCCGGCATCCGCACTGCACGGATCAAAATTGCGGTCTACATCATCTCCGGGGCATGCGCGGCCTTGGCCGGGCTCATCCTCACCAGCGAGCTCGGTGCCGCCTACCCCGACACAGCGACGACATACGAGCTGAACGCGATCGCAGCCGCCGTGCTCGGCGGAACCTCCCTGTTCGGCGGGAAGGGCACGATCATCGGCACCGTCGTCGGAGCCTTCGTCATCGGCTATCTCAGTGACGGACTGGTCCTGGTCGGAGTCTCGCCATTCTGGCAGCTCGTCGTCAAGGGCACAGTGATCATCCTCGCGGTGGTCCTCGAACAGACCCAGGAGCGTGTCAAAGCACGAATGGCCACCTAGAGGCAGAACCCTGCAGCCGCCGGCCCCAGATCCCGGCGTGCGACGCAGCTACCAGTATCTGTCCCCACTACCACGCCTACTCGTTTCATACACCATCGAAAGGAAGTCCTACAGTGTTCACTCCCATCCTGCGGCGCTCGATCATCGGCGTGACCGCGCTGGCGCTGGCGACGTTAAGCCTCTCCGCGTGCGGTAACGGATCTTCGTCGCCGACCGGAAGCTCGTCGACGACGGCCGCGGCCGACACCGGCTCCAAGCTCATCGTCATCATCACCCCGTCACCCGACAACGTGTTCTTCAAGGCAGAGCAGGTCGCCGCGGACGCAGAGGCCAAGAAGCTCGGCTACACCACGCTAGTGCTCAGCCACGACGACGACCCGACCAAGCAGAGCCAGGCGATCGACACGGCCATCTCGCGCAAGGCCGCCGCGATCATCCTGGACAACGCTGGTGCCGACGTCACGGTGACGGCCCTGCAGAAAGCCAAGGACGCGAAGATCCCGAGCTTCCTGATCGACCGGGAGATCAACTCGACCGGTGTCGCAGTGTCCCAGATCGTCTCGAACAACTCCCAGGGCGCCACGTTGGGTGGCCAGGAGTTCGCCAAGGACATGGGTCAGTCCGGGGAGTACTTCGAACTCACCGGCAAGCCAACCGACACCAACGCCGGCGTTCGGTCGAAGGGCTACCACTCGGTTCTGGACCAGCTCCCGAAGATGAAGATGGTGGCGCAGCAGAGCGCGAACTGGGACCAGACCGAGGCCCTGCAGAAGGTCGCGACGATGCTCCAGGCACACCCGAACGTCAAGGGCATCATCGCCGGTAACGACACCATGGCCCTGGGCGCGTGGGCGGCACTGCAGGCGGCCAAGAAGACGAACGTGATCGTGACCGGGTTCGACGGCAGCCCCGACGTGGCTGCTTCGATCCTCGCGGGCGGCATCAAGGCCACCGTTCTCCAGCCCGCCGCGCAGATCGCGCAGATGGCTGTTGACCAGGCGGACAAGTACATCAAGACCGGCTCGACCGGCCAGCCGGAGAAGCAGTCCGTCGACTGCGTGCTCATCAACAAGGACAACGCCGCGAAGCTCCAGGACTTCGCGCTGACTCCGTGAGATCGGGCGGGGACGGTCACGTCGGCCGTCCCCGCCGACCTCGGCCGTCCCCCCAACCACCGAGCCTCACCAAACAAGAGATGGGTTGACCGCTGATGTTGACCAGCGACCCCGCCGGCGTGACCGCCTGGCGCGAACTGCGTGCCCTGATCGAATCTGCCGAGCCCGAGAAGCGCGCTGAGCTCTTGCGGCATACGGCCAACAGCATCCGCCGCGACGACATCCAGATGATCGCGCGGGCTGGACTCGGGCACGTGGGTGGAGACTTGTCGGTCACCGACATCCTCGTCACCTTGTTCTTCGCGGTGCTGCGCATCGACCCTGCCGACCCGATGCTGCCGGACCGAGATCGCTTCGTCCTCAGCAAGGGCCACTGCGCCGGGGCGCTCTACACGACCCTCGCGCACTCCGGGTTCTTTCCTATGCCCGCGCTGAGCACATTCATGGGTCCCCTCTCAGAGCTGAACGGCCACCCCAACCGCAACAAGGTTCCTGGTGTGGAGACCAACACCGGCCCGCTCGGTCACGGTCTTCCGGTCGCGGTCGGGATGGCCGTCGGTGCAGCCATGAACGGCTCAGACCGCCGCGTCGTCGTGGTCCTCGGCGACGGCGAAATGCAGGAGGGCAGCAACTGGGAGGCGCTCATGACCGCCGGTCACCGTCGGCTCGAGCACCTGCTGGTGATCGTGGACCGCAACCGGCTGCAGCAAGGTGCCCGGACCGAGGACACCAACAGCCTGGAACCGCTGCCGGAGCGCCTCACGTCCTTCGGCCTGGAGGTCCGAGAGGTCGACGGACACGACTACCTCGCCCTGTTGGAGGCCTTCGGACCGTCGACGACCGGCCGTGCCGTCGCGGTGGTGGCGAATACCATCAAGGGCAAGGGCGTGTCGTTCATGGAAGACCGAGTCGAGTGGCACCACAAGGTGCCAAGCGAGGAGCAGGTCGGGCTCGCTCTCGCCGAGCTGGGCGGATGAGAGAGCGAACACGATGACCGATGCTGCCGTGGTTGTCACCGTGGACCAAGGCTCCAGTGGCACCAAGGCACAGGCCCTGGACGCTAGCGGTCGCATCGTCGGGCATGGCTTCGCCCCGGTCGCCGAGGACCATCCACGGCCTGGCTGGGTCGAGCAGGACCCGATGGAGATCTGGCACAGCGTCCAGTCAGCAGTCGCGGCTGCCCTTGAAGGCCATAACCCTCGTGCCGTGGCGAGCTTGGCCATCACCAACCAGCGAGAGTCCCTCATCCTTTGGGAGAGAGCCAGCGGAGTCCCCGTCGGTCCGATGGTCAGCTGGCAGGATCGGCGAAGTGAGAGCCTGGCTGCTCGCATTGCCGCGACGGGCGTCGCCCACAGCGTTCGCCGGATCAGCGGGCTGCCGCTGGACCCGATGTTCTCGGCCCTGAAGGCGAGCTGGCTTCTCGACACACACGACTCCGACCGGGTGCGGTCGCGGCGCGGGGAGCTGTGTCTAGGGACCGTCGACTCCTGGCTCTTGAGCCGGTTCGGCGGCGAGCATGTCATCGAGATCGGCAACGCCTCCCGCACACAGCTCCTCGACCTGGGGACGGGACAGTGGTCCAGCAAGCTGCTCGACATCTTCGACGTCCCGATCGGACTATTGCCGCGAGTCGTCGCATCCGACGGTCCGTTCCCCGCTGTCAGCGGCCTCGGCACCCTTCCTGACGGTGTGCCGGTGGGCGCCGTGCTGGGCGACTCGCACGCGGCGCTCTACGGCCACGGCATCCGCGCGTCCGGTGCGCTCAAGGCGACGTACGGGACCGGCTCCTCGGTCATGGGGCTGGTCGACTCGCGGCCCCTGCAGGACCACGGGATGTGCACGACGATCGCCTGGTCGACACAGGGCGCCGACACCCCGACGTACGCCATCGAGGGCAACATCCGGGCGTCCGGAGCAACACTGACCTGGCTCGGACGGCTTCTCGGTCGCACGCCCCAAGAGCTGGCGGACCTCGCCGACCGCCATAGCAGCGAGGGCGTCCACCTGGTGCCGGCCTTCACCGGTCTCGGCGCGCCGTGGTGGGACGTCGAAGCCACCGGCACGTTGACCGGGCTGAGCCTCGGCGCCGGCCCCGGGCAGGTCGCCCGGGCCGCCCTGGAGTCGATCGCCTTCCAGGTCGCCGACGTCGTCGCGGCTGCCGGTCGAGCAGCGGCCCCTGCCACGCGGCTGCTCGCCGATGGCGGAGCGAGTACCAACAAGACGCTGATGCAGCTCCAGGCCGACCTCGTCGGCGTGTCCGTGGAACGCACCCTCTCCGCGGACCTGTCGGCGCTGGGCGTAGGTCGCTTCGCCGGAACGTCCGCGGGGATATGGGACGACGCCTCGCTGGATCCGCTCGAGCGCGACACCTTCGAGCCCGGATGGAGCGACGCCGACCGGTCGCTACGCATGTCCGCGTGGCATGACGCCCTTCGTCGAGCCCGCCGGGCCGCGACTGACAACCACTCAACACAAAGGAGAGACTCATGACGGACCGCAAGTACACCGCGGGGATGTGGGTGTTCGGTCAGATCATCGACCGGTACGCCACCGACGGGTACAACGAGCCACCAAGCACACTCGACATCATCAGGCAGGCTGCGGACGCCGGGCTGGTCGGCATGGACCTAAACTACCCATGGCCTGAGCCTGACCTTTCGCCCGAGGACGTCTCGGCCGCCCTGACCGCATCCGGGATGAGCGCCGTGTGCATCACCCCCGTGATCTACGGCCGGCACTTCCGCAGCGGTTCCTTCTCGAACGCGGACGCGCAGATCCGCAGGGCAGCAGCCGATCTCGCCGACGAGAGCGTCGACGTCGCGAAGCGGATGGGTGCCAAGTACGTCAAGTTCTGGCCCGGCCAAGATGGCTACGACTACCCCTTCCAAGTGGATTACGCCACTCTCCGGCGCCACGGTGTGGGAGGTCTCGGCGCTGTCTGCGACAACCACCCCGACATGCAGTTCGCGGTCGAGTACAAGCTCAAGGAGCCACGAAACAGGCTGCTGTGGAGCACGGCCGCCGCCACCCTGGTCGCCATCGACGAAACCGGTTGCGACAACCTCGGCGTGGTCCTCGACTTCGGCCACTCGCTCTTTGCCAAGGAGAACCCGGCCGAGGCGCTGTCGCTCCTGCACAGTCACGGTCGGCTCGTCGACATCGAGCTCGACGACAACTACCGCGAGTGGGACGACGACCTGACCGCCGGTTCCCTGCATCTCGTGGAGACGTTGGAGTTCCTGCACGGAGTCCGTCAGATCGGTTGGACCGACGAGATCAAGCTGGACCTGTTCCCCTATCGGGAGGACAAGGGCGAGGCCGTGCGCCAGAGCATCAAGACGCTGCAGCGGCTCGAGGACGCGGCCGAACGACTCGACCTGGAGCAACTGGGCCGCATCCACGCGAACCACGACGCGATGGGCGCGCAGGAACTGGTCCGAGAGACCCTGCTGCGCTGACGGCTCCCTGCGCGGTACGACCGTGGCCACGCCCAGGCAGTGATGGGCGTGGCCACGGTCGTATGCCGCACGTCAGGGGAGGAGGTCTCGCGCGGCTGCAGCGATACCGTCCGCGGTCAGTCCGAAGTGCTCCAGGAGGAACTCGGTGGTGCCAGTGGGCGCGAAGACATCCGGCACCCCTAGCAGACGCATCGGCACTGGGCGGTGCTGGACGACCAGGTCGGCGACTGCGCTGCCGAGGCCGCCGTTGACCGTCGCCTCCTCCGCGGTGACGATGCGACCGGTCTCGGCGGCCGCACGCAGGACCGCCTCGCGATCCAGCGGCTTGATTGTCGACATGTTGAGCACTCGGGCCCGCACTCCTTCGCCGGCCAGAATCGTGGCGGCGGAGATCGCGCGCGAGACCATGGTTCCCGTCGCGATGAGGGTGACGTCATCCCCGTCGATGAGCTGGTCAGCCTTCGCGTATCGGAACGCGGGAGCCGACTGGCTAACTGTCGGCACCTTGAACCGGCCGATGCGCATGTAGACGGGGACCTCCGACGCAGCAGCCCAGCGCACCGCAGCGATGGTCTGCTCCGGATCTGCCGGTACGACAACCGACAGGTCGGCGATGGCGCGAGTCCAGGCGAGGTCCTCTATCGAGTGGTGTGTTGGGCCGAGCTGGCCGTAGGCCATCCCGGGGCTCATCCCGCACAGGACGACGTGGGCGTAGCTGTAAGCGATGTCTGCTTTGATCTGCTCCAGGGCACGGCCGGTCAGGAAGGGCGCGGCACCACAGACGAAGGGAATCATGCCCGAGTTCGCCAGACCAGCTGCGACGCCGACCATGTCCTGTTCCGCGATACCGACGTTGACTAACCGATCGGGGAACTCGTCCTGGAAGCCCTTCAAGTTGCTCGACCCGACAGAGTCGTTGCACACCGCCACGATGCGGGCGTCCTCCCGAGCCAATGCCGCCAGCGTATCGGCGAAGGCGACGCGGCAGTCGAAGGTTGCATCCGCCAGCTGAGTCTTGGTCACAGTGATCTCCGCATGTATATTCAGACATGAATGAACAGTCCAAGGATCCCTCATCTGATGCCTGACGTCAACCGTTTGCCTGCCATACTTGTCGCATCTGGCGCGGTGTCACGGACCGGCGCCTCGGCGGATACGCCCGACCAGAAGGAGCATCTGCAACCGATGCCGACCAAACTTCGCACCCGACAGGCCTCGCGCCCTGACCAAGTCCAGAGCGCAGACGAGCAGGCCCGGCTTATCACCAAGGTCGCCCGGATGTATCACGAGCGTGGCCTGAGGCAGTCCGAGATCGCCGACCTGCTGCACGTGTCTCAGCCTCGCGTCTCCCGGTTGCTCAAGCGAGCGGTCGAGCTCGGAATCGTCCATATCTCTGTTGTCGCCCCACGTGGAGTTCACTCCGCCCTGGAGGAGCAGGTCGAGCAGAAGTACGCCCTCCGCGAGGTCGTCGTCGCCGACACCGGGGAGGGCGAGGCCAACGAAGCGCAGATGGCCGTGCTTGGAGCTGCGGCCGCGGTCTACCTGCAGACGACGCTGACCGGTGGGGACCGGATCGGGATCTCGTCGTGGAGCTCTACGCTGCTTGCGACGGTCGAGGCTTTCCACCCTGGGCCGACCGCAGTGGCCGACCAGGTCGTCCAACTGCTGGGAGGAGTCGGCCTGCTGTCGGCCCAGGCCCACGCGACGAGGCTCACGGGTGGGCTGGCCCACCTCACCGGTGCGACGCCCGTCTACCTTCCGGCCCCTGGTCTGGTGGCTTCGGCAAGCACCCGAGATGCGCTGGTGAATGATCCGAACATCGCCTCTGTCCTGTCAATGATGAAGGAGCTGACCTTGGTGCTGGTCGGCATCGGCAGCCTGGACCCATCACCGCTGCTACGTGAAAGTGGCAACTCCATCCTTGAGCCGGACCAAGACGAGCTACGTCAGCACGACGCCGTCGGGGACGTCTGCCTGAGGTTCTTCGATGCCGACGGGTTGCCCGTTGCATCCTCACTCGCCGATCGAGTCATCGGGATCAGCGAAACCGACCTCAAGTCCGTGCCGCGGCGCGTTGGTGTTGCGGGGGGGACCCGGAAACTGAGCGCGATACGCGCCGCACTTCGCGGGGGCTGGGTCAACGTTCTCATCACGGATCAGTGGATCGCGCAACACCTGGTTGACGCCGACTAATTTGTAAGGCGGTCTTGTCAAGGGGTAGGGCGAAGCGGCGCCCGGCATGGCTTCTCGGGCGCCGCCCCTATGGCCGGACCAGGCTGACGAGTCGGCGTGCGTGTCGGTAGGCGACCCTTTGGCAATTTCTTGTAGCCGATGCAGCAATCCTCGCCCGAACGCTGCAATATACGCAGATCAAATTCTTTGAGCCCCTTTGGCGCGCGCGAACAGGTTCGCCGCGGTTAGCCGATGTGCCGGCCGAGCAGGCTTAGATCGGCCGGGCCAAGCCGATCGGCGGACGTCTTCGCCTGGTGCCAGTACGGGTATAGCAGGGACTGGGCACTGACTTCGTCCAGCAGCGAGACCTCGCTGTCGGTGAGTACGAGTTGGGCCGAGGCCAGGTTGTCGACCAACTGGTCCTCGGTGCGGGCGCCGACAATCACCGAGGTAACGGCGGGCTTGCCGATGATGTACGCCAGTGCGATCTGGGCGGCTGATACGCCTCGAGCGGAGCCGATGCTGATTAGCACCTCGATCGTGTCGTAAAGCTTGTTCTCGTCATGGACCGGCGGCTCATCCCACTTACTTAGGTGCCGGCTTCCCGCGGGAGCGTCCACGCCGCGGCGGTATTTGCCTGATAGCAAGCCGCCGGCAAGGGGGCTCCAAACCATGATGCCAAGTCCCTGATCGATCGACACAGGCACCAGTTCGGTTTCGGCCTCACGTGCCTGCAGCGAATAGTAGATCTGCTGACTTGCGAAGCGCGACAGGCCGGTCCGCTCGGAGATCCCTAAGGCCTTCATCAGGTGCCACGCCGCGAAGTTCGACGCGCCGATGTACCGCACCTTTCCTGCTTGAACCAAGGCATGCAGGGCACTCAGGGTTTCCTCAAGTGGCGTCTGGCCGTCCCACTCGTGGACCTGGTACAGGTCGATGTAATCGGTGCGCAGCCGGCGCAAACTCGCCTCGGCCCCACGGATGATGTGGTGCCGCGACAGGCCGGCATCGTTCGGGCCCTCGCCCATCGGCATGCGCACCTTGGTCGCCAGGAGCACGTCCTCGCGATCCCCGCCGAGGGCCTCGCCGATGATTTCCTCCGACAAACCGTTGGAGTAGACGTCGGCGGTGTCGATGAGGTTGACCCCTGCGTCACGGGCGAGACCGATCTGCCTGCGCGCACCTTGGACGTCGATCTTGCCCACGGCGCTGGCCCATCCCGTCCCACCGAATCCCATCGTGCCGAGCGTTATTGTTGAGACCCGCAGGCCGGACCTTCCTAACTGGCGATATTCCATACAACAAGCCTACGACGACCCACCGTGCGGCTGCTTTAGCTTGCGATTAAACCCAGCTATG
>PKWT01000099.1:0-509 GCA_003132125.1 Micrococcales bacterium
GCGTCCAGGAAGGCGGTGGTCGACCCGTCGCTCGGCGCTGAGGTCAGGTCAAGGCTCTGGGTCGGGCGCTCGCGCCGAAGAGTCTGGGTCGGCTCATCAGGGCGCGCCTGGGTGGGCTGATCGAATGTGGGATCCGTCATCAGAGAACTCCGGTCCGGGTGGGGTTGTCACTCATAGCGCAGGGCGTCGATGGGGCGCAACGACGCGGCCCGGTTGGCGGGGTAGATCCCGAAGAAGAGCCCGGTGACCAGTGCGACCCCGAACGCCAGGAAGACCGAGTACGGCGCAACCACGGGCGTGACACCCACGATCGTGAACTGGCTGCCGACCAACCCGACCCCGACACCGACCACCGCACCGAACAGCGACAGCAGCACGGCCTCGATCAGGAACTGGCCGATGATGTCTGCGCGCTGGGCGCCGATCGCCTTGCGGATGCCGATCTCCCGGGTCCGTTCGGTGACCGTGACCAGCATGATGTTCATCACGCCGATGCCGCCGACGAGCAG
>PKWT01000099.1:545-2505 GCA_003132125.1 Micrococcales bacterium
ACCGAGATGTTGCTGAGCGCGCCGTAGCCGGTGAGCGTGTCCTGGACGGCCGTCAGCGGGGCGATCACCCGGTCGTCCTGGTCCTGCGGGCCGGTGCTGCCCTTCGTCGAGAGCATCCCGACCACCTGGTAGGCGATGCCGTTGAACTGCACGGTTTTGCCGACGACCGATGTGCCGGTCCCGCCCGCGAGGTCCTTTGCCACGGTCGCCCCGACGAGGGCCACCCGGCGCCGCTGGGTGTAGTCGCTGTCGGTGATCGGCGACCCGAGCTGCACCGTGTCGTTGTTGTTCGCCAGGTAGCTGGGCGAGGTGCCGGTGAACGTCGACACCGTGTGCGAGGCCCCGTTGTAGGTCGCGACGACGGACTGGGCGCTGACGACCGGCGCCACCGACGCGACGTCCGGCGCCGCCTTGGCGTCGAACAGTGCGTGCGCATCGTCGAGCGTGAGCTGGGCCGCCCGCGTCTTGGTCCCGGTGTCGGCCGACGCGGTGGCCGTGCCCGACGCACCGAAACCGGGGAAGCCGCCACCGCCGCCCCCGGGCCCGCCGCGCCCGCCGGCTCCGCCCTGGTTGGCGCTGACCGTGAGCGTGTTGGAACCGAGACTGGAGATCGAGTCCTGCACGGACTTGCTCGAGCCGGTGCCCACCGCGACCAGGATGATCACGGCGGCCACGCCGATCAGGATCCCCAGCGTGGTCAACGCCGATCGCATCTTGTTGGCCATCACGCCGCGAGCGGCGAACCGCGCGCTCTCCGCCAGGTTCATCTTCCCGTCCCCACCGGCGCACGCCCGGCCGCCGCGAGCATCTTCGGAGGCAGACCGGCCAACGGCACCTGCCGCACGTCGGAGTAGATCAGGCCGTCGCGCATCCGCAGCACGCGTTTGGCGTGCTCGACGACCTCCGACTCGTGCGTGATCACGACCACGGTGCGACCGGCTGCGTTCAGCTCGTCGAACAGCGCCAGGACCTCCTCCGTGCTGTGCGAGTCCAGCGCTCCGGTCGGCTCGTCGGCCAGCAGCAGCACCGGGTTGGTCACCATTGCCCGGGCGATCGACACCCGTTGTTGCTGACCACCGGACAGCTGGGACGGCACATGNNCGGCGTTCGGAACCCTTCACCCCGGCATAGGCGAGCGGGAGCTCGACGTTGCTCAGCGCGGTGGTCCGGGGGATCAGGTTGAACGACTGGAAGATGAACCCGATCTTGCGGTTACGCACGATCGCCTGGCGCCGCTCGTCCAGCTGGCGGGTGTCCACACCATCGAGCAGGTACCGACCCCGGGTCGGCGAGTCCAGGCAGCCGATGATGTTCATCAGGGTCGACTTGCCCGACCCCGAGGCGCCCATCACCGCCACGTAGTCCCCGCGCTCCACGATGAGGTCGACGCCCGCCACCGCGTGCACGACCGTTTCGTCCGTGCCATACGTCTTGCTGACCCCTGCGAGGTCGATGACCGGTCTGCTCATCGCGGCGCTCCACCCAGGCCGCCACCGGCACCGCCACCCAAGCCGCCCAGGCCGGCGCCCGGGAAGCCGCCGGTCGTGCCGGTGGACGACGACGCGAGCACGACGACGTCGCCCTCGGACAGCCCGCTCTTGATCTCCGTGCCGGCGGTTCCGACCATGCCGGTCTCGACGGCCACGACGCTGGTCGCGCCCCCCTTCTGCAGCGTCACGGTGGACCGGTCGCCCAGCTTCGTGATGGCCGAGGTGGCAACGATCAAGACGTTCTTCGCCTCGCCGGTCGTGATGCTGACGCTCGCGGTCTCCCCGACCTTCGCCCCGGGCAGCGCCCCGTCGAGGGCGATCTTCACCGGGTACAGCACGACGTTGTTCGTCGTGGTGCTCTGCGGCGACACCTCCACGACATGCGCGCTGACCGTCGTGCTGGTCGCGGAGAAGGTGACCGAGGCGATCTGCCCGACCTTGACGCCCGCGGCGTCCGCCTCGGCGATGTT
>PKWT01000123.1 GCA_003132125.1 Micrococcales bacterium
AGTGTTGAGGTCGCGTGGTCGGCTGCGACGGCACATGCGATCACAGTCTTGCCTGCTCCGGGCGGAGCTACCAAGACGCCCAAGTCGTTCGTGGCCAAAGCGCGTCGGGAAGCCTGCTGGGCATCGTTCAGCTTCGCGGCGAAGGTGAAGGTCTGTGGGTCGCCGAAGAGGCGATCGTCGGTGATCTCCAGGCGACTCCCGACCTGTTCGATGAGGCTCGCGAGGGTGTCCAGTAGTCCCCGGGGGAGAACGAGCCCGCCGTCAAGGGTCTCGTCGTAGCTGCGCAGGAAGCGGGGCACGTTCCAGGTGGACGCCCGGCGTCGTTGGCGTTCGTAGAACAGCGGGTTGGGCATCGATGATGCGTGCTTCAGCGTGGCCGCCATGGCCGGGGTGAGATCCTCACCCTCCACGGTCACGCCGGCACCCAGCCGGACCCGGACGATCGGGGGCGCTTGGGGCACCGTGCGCGTCGACGTCGGTTGGCCCAGACGCTTGACGGCAACACCGACGGTCACCGATCCCAGCCTCTGAGCCAGTCGTGTTACTTCCCGTGGCGAAAGCCGGCCAAGGCTCGACAGGTAGGCCCATTGGTCATCGTGGGGTTCCAGGGTGCTCGTGTCCAGGAACACCGTGGCGCCGCGCCGCCGGCATCGTCCCTGCAATGGGGCCGCGATCAGGTTGCCAACCCCTCCCGTCGGGAGAACGTCCTGGGAGGGAAAGAGCCGGTCGTAGCTGGATAGGTCCATCCGACCGCGCAGTGCGATGGCTTCGCGGAGCAACCCTGTGCCGACTTGTCTGGCCGTTGCCGCCGGCACCGGAGAGGTAAAGAACAACCAGGCGTGTGCACCCTGCCCCGAGCGTGACACCTCCAGCGCTACCGGGGCCCCAACCGCGCGGGCAGCCTTCAGGTAGGACAGGGCGTCCAGCATCGCGGCCGACCCGTCGAAATCCGCCGCCAACCACCAGCAGCGATCACCATCGAGCAAGGGGTAGAGCCCGAGATCGATGTCACCGGTGAGGTGCGACGCGACGATATCTGAGGTAAGCGGTAGGTACTCCCGGCTGCTGGCGGCCATTCCTTTGCGCCATCCACCGCGAACCGCCGGCATCCAACCCGAGCGTCCGGTGCGGGCGTTCTCCCAACGAACCGCGTGGACATCGGTACGGGCCGCGAACATGGACGCGAAGAAGGCAATCTTCGTCTCTGGAGAAGACGTGACGTCCACCATGCCGGGCCGGCCGTCGAAGATCCCCGTCTGCGCCGGCCCCGGTGGACGCGCCTGGGCCGGCGATAGCTCCAGCAACCGCAGCAGCCTCGCATTCTCGGACCCGAGCCGTGTGACTCGGTCCCGGAGCTCTGCCATCTCCCGATCCAGTGAGGTGCCAGGCAGACGCGCTTGATCGTTCGCCTCGGAATCAACGGACATGATCGAACGGTATGTGATCTTCCGCTCCGACGGGAACGCTAGGTCACCAGGTCCACTGGTTGACAATCGCCAAACGGCCGGGTCGCGACACCGCGCTGCCGCTGTTCGAGTTTCGACGTTGTCGCCGTTCCAGTGACCCTCAAAGCCGACCGCCGATCACGGGAATCTGCCCACGCTGGTCTACCGTAGGCGGCCCGGCCTGAGGTACGGTTATTACAGATAGTTCGATTATTGCGTTAAGGAGATGACATGTCCCCGAAAGTCCTTGCACGAGCCCAGCCCGAAGGGGATGACGCCGTGATCGCACGAGATGCCTTGGTACGAGTCCGCAAGGCCCTGGCGGCTCACCGCGACATCCAACTCGTGCGGTTGACGGTCGAGGAAGACGGTGAGACGGTCACAGTGCCCCGCGCAGCCGTTGACCTCCTGGTCGGCGTTCTGGCCAACATGGCCGCGGGCCAAGCGGTGTCCTTGGTGCCGGCGCACGCCGAGCTCACCACCCAGCAGGCGGCCGACCTTATGAACGTGTCTCGACCCTTCGTGGTCCGCCTGCTCCAAACTGGAAACATCGAGTACCGCCTCGTGGGCACTCATCGCCGGATCAAGGCGGCGTCCTTGATGGACTACATGCGCCGCGACGACGCGCAACGACGCAAAGCTGCCGACGAACTGACAGCTCTGACCCAGGACATGGGTATTGACGAATGACCTTTGTCGTCATCTACGACGCAAACGTGTTGTATCCCTCCACGCTGCGCGATGTCCTTATCCGGCTTGCACAGACAGGGCTAGTCCAGGCGAAATGGACCGAGACGATCCTGGATGAGACCTTCAGGTCCCTGCACGCCAAGCGACCGGACCTGGACGAAACCCGACTGCAACGCACCCGGAACCTGATGAACCTCGCCGTTCGTGACGCGGTCGTCACGGGCTACGAACCGCTCATCGGCTCCCTCCACCTGCCCGACCTCGACGACCGACACGTTCTCGCCGCCGCAATCCGGGCACGGGCCCAGATCATCGTCACATTCAACCTGAGCGACTTTCCCACCGAGGTATTGGCCGACTGGGACGTCGAGGCCAAACACCCCGACGACTTCCTAGTCGACCAGTTCCACCTGGACGCGATCAGTGTGCACAAGGCCATCCAAGCCGTTGCCGACTCCTGGCAGAAACCGCCCGGCACGGTCAACGACGTGCTGGACCGCCTGGACCGCGCTGGACTCCCTCAGACCGCGGCTGTCCTACGCCGATAGCAAAGTGAATTCGGAAAAGCCGATAGCCTCCCGGTCAGCAGGTATACATGTCACGACCCGCGGTCCTCCCCCATGGCCTCGCGAACCGTCGGACCATACCTGCTTCGGACATCTGCGCTGCTCAGGGCCTCGGAGTCACACCAGCTAGGCCGGGAGCCAGACATCGAAGGTGTGTGTCCCTGGTGGGCAAGTCCCCCTCCGGACACTTCAGAAGAAGGCCTCTGCTGCGAGAACAGGTCGGGGGCCCTTCCTGTTTCCGCTCATGGGAACATCTTGGGAACAACCCACCGACACTAGGGTCAGACCAAGGCGTTCCCACGTGGGAACAGAACGGCGGGAATCATGGCATCTCTAGAGCAGCGGCCACGCGGCGACGGCGGCATAACGGCGCGCGGCTCACCGCGGGCGAGCTCGATCGCCAGAGCACGGGCGTCGTGGTACGCCTCTGTGCGATCACGGACGAGTCGCTGCTCGACGAGCAGAGCTGCCTTCTGCTTCGTTCTCACATCTCCGCTCCTCCCCTGACGTTCACCGGAATGTCCACACCCTGCCTCACTGCACCGACGCTCGCCCGGTCGTCGCGCGTGATCGACAGGGCACCTTCGACCGCGAGCAGTGCGAACCGGCGCTGGGCCTCTTGCTCCAGCGAGGTGGGCTCGCGAGTCCCCAAGATGGTTCGGTCGGCGATCCCCCATCGCTCCCGATAGGCCACAACCGTGTCGACCCGACGCAGCCACAACTCCCGCCGAACCGGATCCGACGGCGGTGAGCCGAGCTGTGCCGCCCACGGCTGTCGGTTCTCGACCGCCGTCGTAGCCAGCTCTCGTGCCCGCTGCTCGATGAGCGCCTGCCTGTCATCGAGGGCGCGAGCCATGTCCGGGTCGGTGACCCCGGCCAGCCTGGGAAACAGCCCGACGATCCGGTCCGCAGCCACGCGCCGCTGCGGATCTGAAGCCCGGATCCATCGGTCGACACGCCCGTGGAGCACCCCCGCGACGTCATCCGCACTTCCCACTGAACGCCCCTTGACCAGCCTCGGCAGCCCCTGCTCCACGTCCAGACCAAACGCCTCAGCCTCCCGCAACGCCGCAAGCAGAGGGCCGTAGGCCGGTGAATCCCGCAGACCCTCGACCAACTCAGCCGGCGCCCCAGAGCACGAGGAGGTGACCAGCGCGTCATACCGATCGCGCTGTGCCACCCCGGCGATCGTGTCGTACTCGGCCCACATCCGGACGATTCCATGCTGCTCGGCCCAGTCCCCCGCGATCGTCTCGGTCGCCGACTGGTCCGCCCCGCGCGCTTCCAGCACCTGCCGCAGCACGTCGCCGGCGTCCTGCTCGGCGGGCAGCCCGTGCTGGGTGTCGGCGTCCGGGTCGTACATCGTGTCGACATACAGCCTGTTCGACTCCCGACCGCGCGTCGCCGCGACGTACAGCACCTCCCGTTGCGTGGTCACGGACACGAAGGCGTGCGCGGTGTCTACCGTGCGTCCCTGGGCCCGGTGCGCCGTCGTCGCGTACCCGAGCTCCACATGCTGGCGCACGTAGTCGGCCGGCAAAACGACCTGGCGACCACCCGGCATACCGGCCCCCGTGGTGCGCGCAACCGTCACCGCGCCATCGGCGGCCACCTGCTCCACCAGCCACTGGTCGCCGTTCTTGACCCACCCTCTACCGCAGGAAAGCAGCCGGTTGTTCTCGCGCGTGACGACCAGGTCGCCCACCCCGATGACTGCACCGCTGACAGCCTGTATGCCGTGCGCGCGCACCTCCCCCACCGCGACCCGGTGGGCCCGGGCGCGCTCATTGAGGCCCGTGACCGTGTCTT
>PKWT01000392.1 GCA_003132125.1 Micrococcales bacterium
CGCTTGCTCACACCGCCCTGGCCGGACCTCGCCCCGTCGTACCCGCGAGCGTGAGTCGACGGCGGTGGCGCGGGCGGGAGGCCGGTGCTCGCGGCGACACAGCCAACACGCCAACATGCAAGGACTGATGACGAGATGGACACAGACGCAGACATGAGCGACACGTCGGCCCGTAGGGACAGGCTGCGGGTCACGACGTGCGACACCGACGAGACGCTCGCACTTGCCAGCGGCCTGTTCAACCAGTACCGGCACCACTACGGCGAGTCAGACGGGGACGCGCGCACCCTCGGATGGCTCACCGAGATGGTCCAGTCGAACATGCTTACGGTCTACACAGCATCCGTGGCCTCGCAGGCTGACGCGCCTCCGATCGGCCTGGCGACGGGCCACGCGACACCTGCATCGCTGGTCATGGGACGGTTCTGGCAGCTGCGTGACCTCTACGTGCTCCCCGAGTCCCGTCGCCGCGGGGCGGCGGCTGCTCTGGTCAGCGCAGTCCGAGAGGCCGCACTCGCGGCCGGCGCAACCCGACTGTCCGTCGTGACGGAACCGGACAACCGAGCCGCGCTCGACCTTTATCGGAGACTCGGATTCAGACCTGTCGAAGGTCTGGCATCACTCAGCTTGGACCTCGCTCCCCGAGCAACGACGTAGCGGAGCCGAACAACTGTTGGACCGCGCCCGACCATGCCGCCGAGAGTGCGATCGGTCGTGCCGAATTGAGTGCGTCTTGCGGGCGACCAAAGTGACGTCCTGGCGCAGATTCGCGGGCGCGGCCGCCGGCGGCCTGGTGTCCGGCGGCATCACGGGCGCGTGCCTCGGAACCGGAGCCGGACTGGCCGCCTCGTCGGCTTGCGGGGCTGCGGGTGGTGCGCCCGGAAGCATGGCGAACCAATGGGTGAGCGGGGGGAGCGTCAACGACTGGAGTGCCGTCGGCACCGAGGCGGCCTCCGGGTCTGTAGTCGGAGGCGTGGGCGGCCTGCTGTCCAAGAAGCTCGGGCTGGAGCTGACTCAGGGCCAAATCCGCAGCTGGAGCAACCTGCGCAACCGTGAGGCTTGGCTCCCTGGACGCATCACAGCCAACTACTGAAAGAACTCGTGGTTGGGTGGACTGATCGATGAGCCACGAAGTGTCATACCTCGCATGCTGAACGGAGTCGCGTGTCTGACCCAATTGGTGATGGAAACCGCCGTGTGGCCAACACTCAGGCGAAATACCTGTACTGGATTCTCGGCGTGCTCGGAGGGAGTCCGGTCGTCCTCAGCTTGTTCAGTAACCCCCAGCAGCGATGGGCGATCCTCGGCGTGGCCGCCGCGGTAGGAGTCCTGGCGTGCCGGTATCTCACGCCTGTTTCGGTGCGGCTGGGGCCCGAAACGATGGTCGTCCGTTGGCCGCTACGGTCGGTGATGGTGGACACGGACTCGCTGCGGTTGGCCAAGCAATCGCCCGCTGTGGCGGGGCGCGACACGATAGCTTTTCGCGTCCGCTGGACGGCACCGTTCAATCTCGTGCTCAACCAGTTCGAGGATCCACAGGAGATCCTCGCGACGATTATCCGGCTCGTCGAGACGGCATCGGCGTTCTCTGGCGACCGGGCGCGGGAGGTGAACAGGCTCAGGAAACTGGGCTGAGCGTTGCCCGCCAGTGAGGCCTCGCGGGACTTCATCCTGCGTGGCGTCGCTCAACGGACAGGGTGGTCTTTTCCATACGAACTCATTGCCGCTGTTCGCGCACTCGGCCTAGGTCGTCCCGGAGCCGCCCTGACGCACTGCCCAGCCTGGATCTGCATCTTCGAAGGCATCACCGATATCGCTCTGATGGCAACCCAACTGAAGCAGCGCCTGAACCAGTTGACCCTGGACCATTCCGGCTGTACTCCATGGCTCGCGCCCGTGAGGGGTGACACTTGGGCTGAGTACCGGCCGTCGTTCAGCCGACGGATCGCGATGGGCATGAATTCAACGTAAGCCGTCGCAACTGGTAACGCACTCACATGCCGCGATGGGCGTGTTCAGGGGTTTCCCACCAGCTCGTTGAAGGTGGACTCGAAGCCGTTGTAGAAACTCGGGTTGGCGCCCTCGAAAGCCGACACGTGCCCGTTGTCGAGGGTGCGACAGCCGCTCGTTGCGTACCAGACATCGACATCGTCGGAACGTCCGACGTAGTGCAGGGCAATGATCGCGACGCTGCCAACGTCCATCGGACAATGGAAGGTTCCGTTCGGCTGATCCAGCGAGACTGCTCCGAGTGCCCGGGCGAGCCGCACGGCTTTCGCGGCACTGAGCGCGACGCTACGAACAACCGATGGGGCGGTGCTGGTCCCCGCGCCCAGGTGGGCGCCGTATTGGCAGACCAAACCTGACGCGGGCGACGGCCCCACGGGCACCAAGTTGCGGGTGAGCCCAGCCTTTGGATTGCTGACGTCTGCGGCGTTGCCCAAGGTTGCGGGGCACGAGTCGCCAACTGCGATGTGGACCTGGGGAGTTCGGGCAGAGTAGCCGCTGGCACATCCCGATGTCGCTACCGTGACTGCCAAGGCGAGCACCGGCACCACACGTCGCGCGACCGCTCGACGTTTCGACCTGGGCCACAACCCCCTCATCGTGAGCCAAGCCTGGTCTTGAACGGTGCGACGACGGTTCGGCGACCACGTAGTTGTGAGTTCTGTCGCCGCGTGGCCCAGCACCTGATCATTCTGACGCAGAACGTCACCCCCTTGTCGAAGGCGTCCAAGGTCGGGATCTGGCGCACGTTTGAGCACTCGGTCATCCTGTCAGTGCTGAGACGAGATGCAGCGACAATGTCCTCATCTGCCGCAGGTCGCGCCTGCGATCGTGCCGATGAGTGGTGATCGACACGTCACCAATCAAGTCAGCCGCCAGCTGGAGCATCCCTCGCCGTGACCCCGCTTCAGTGCGGGGGCTCCTCGGTCCTTCGGCCGATTGCTCTCTCTTCGAGCCCGCCGGCAGACTGCGGTTATGCGATCTCTGCTCGCGTGGCCCGCCTTGCTGCGCTCTCTTCACTTGGATTCGTAGTGTCTTGGCAGCCATTGGCAGGCTTCCCTTGCTGAAGATTGCCGCATCGGCGTCCGGACATTATGGGTCTGGGGCCAGCACCGTCGTCTTGGGTCTCGTGGTGTTTGGGCTCGTTCTGCTCCTGAACGGCATAATCAGCCTGGTCGCTCGACGCATCCGGGGTCGAGAAGCCACCCTGGGGCTGGGTATCCGCACCCAGGAGCAGCTGGCGCCGGCGTCGATCCGGATCGGCTCGGTGCTGCTCTCGATGGGAATGGCAGGAGGCGTTTTGCTGTGGATCCTGAGATGAGTCGTGTCCGGAAGTTGACCTCGAAGCATTGTCACTTTGCCTGTCGAGATCGAGTGCCCCTCCCCCCAATGGCAAGGCAGACCAACTGAAAGCTGCCGAATCGTGGAACCGGCAAACGACCGCATCTGCCGCTGGTGGGGCGCTCGACCGTGTCGGAAGTGAGTGCGTCCAAAGGCCCGGTTCGAGGATGCAGACGACGGCGGGCAGCCAGCGGCGAGGCCCCAGATCTTCCGCATGGGCGGCGTGGTGGGCCACACTGCGAGGTAGGCGGATACGGATAAGTCTTGAGGGGGCCCGAGATGGCCGGTGTACGTGAGTTGACGCTGCACATCGAAACCATGGTTGCGTCGGCGCCGTCGTGTTGACATGAAGGTGTCGTGGAACATGAGCGCAGAACTGAAGTCCGGCATCGGTCTAGCGGTATGGGGTCTTGCGGGTGTGCTCGCGACTCTCGGCGTTGTCTCGCTCGGAACTGTCGCTTGGCTGACAGCCGGGGCCCTTCTCCTTGCTTCGGTGGTCGCCCGCGTCCCAGTTCGAATCCCTGCCGTCTTGGTCGGCGCGGCGCTTCCGCTGTTGTTTATTGCCTTCGGCAATGTCTCTGGGCCCGGTTGGTCATGTCACTCCGGGCCCAACGATTCCGGCTGCGATCAGTTGCTCGACCCGCGACCCTTCCTCCTCGCGGCGTTGACGTTGCTTGCCGTCCCCGTGGGGCTATGGGTGGTGTCACGGGGCCGCCGCAACCGGTAATCACATCCTTCATCGGTTCGGCGCGCCTTCGCTACACGACGGTCCAACGTCCGCATCTGCCGCTGGTAGTGCGCCCGATCGTGTCGATGAGAGTGCGGGTCGTGGGCCGGTGCGACGAGGGGCTCGGGCCGGTCAGGTGATGGACGTATGTGCGCCATTTGTGGCGAGCGGTCGACGGCTTATGCCGGGAATCGGGGATGGTCTACCCGATGCGGGGTCCGGGATGGACACTGGCGAGGTGGATCTTCGACCGCTGATGCTGCGTGAGGGGTGCCCGGTCTCGGCCTCCGGTCGTGTGATCGCGGTTGATGGTCAGGTCTGGTTCGAGCCGCCGCTGCCTGTGCCACTTGTGGCTTATGCGCTGGGGCAGGAGCCGGCACCTAAGTGGTCCGGGCTGGGCGTACCCGTTCGGGGGGTAGACCTTGAGGACCTTGACCGGCGTCGCCTCAAGGATGGTGCGCTCGAGGGTTGGGCCCAACTCATCGGGCACTGGACGGGCGCGGAGCTGGTCGTCGACGAGCAGGACGCTCCCAACTGGCCGGTGCGACTCGGGCCCCGGTGGGACAGCCCGCCCTGCGAGCCGCCCGCGGGAGGTTGGCCGCACGGTCGTCGCGAGGAAAACCTCGAGCCGCCGCCGGAGTTGGAGGGCGACGCGGCTGTGGTCGGCGTGATGATGGCGCGTCCGAGCCCGACCCAGGTCGTGCTCGTGGTTGTCTCCACCGAACCCGACCGGACCCGTGAGCAGCTGGGCGCGCGATACCCGTCCCGGTCCTGTGTTGTCGCCAGCCGATGGACGCGAGCCCAGGTCCAGGGGGTGCAGTCCCAGTTGGAGGCCCGACTGGGCGGTTGGCAGATCTACCAAACCGGCCAGACCCACGGCGAGGACTGTCAGATTCGGTTCGAAGTGGAGGCTGTCCAGGTCGTGCCTGAGTTCGCTGAGTGGGCCTCCACGGTCCCCGACGGGCTACTTCAAGTGCAAGCCTGGCTGGTCCCGGCTCCATCAGCTGTACCGCCACCACCCTGATCAGTACAGGTGTGGACCGGCCGTCCCGACCGGATCACGCAAGGACGAAACGGACTACATGCCGCTTACCGCGCGCGTTTGGGCCCCTCAGCACCAGATGACCGGACCTAGCCGCGTTGGGCGCCTGCCGATGAGCGGGCGCGTTTCACGTCGTCTTCGCAGTCCCGGGCAGCGGTGACTCCGCCCTCGTGACCAGGCGAGCCTCGATTCAATCCCCAAGGTCGCACCAGCCCCGGTATGTGCCGTTTGGATGTCGAGCTGGCCTCTGCAGGAGCGAGCCGGCTCGCCGAACGGCACAACTAAATGTGACGCACAAACCCCCACAGGCACACTGGATGTCGAGCATGGAGTGCGTTTGTTCGGTCGACCGAACTGGTGCAGGCTCATGCCCATGAGCATGAGACCGTTGGCGGTTGCCGCGACGTTNNGAGCGTTCCAACGTCCACGCCCTCGTCCTCCTCGGCGTCCACATCAGCACACTGCGAGCCGCCCAATGAGCGGATCCGGCTGATGGCACAGGGCGAGAACACCACCGTCGTGATCGCCCCGATCGTGACTGACAGTACGGGCCGAAAGTGCGCGGTTGAGGGCCACATCCTCCGTCTAAGCCTTGTTGACGCGGACGGCCGCCCGTTGGGGGTCGATGGCGCGCCCGCCATTGCGCAACTCGGCGCCAATCAGGGCGACAACTTGTTCGACTGGTCGAACTGGTGTGGACCGCATGTCGTGGTCACGATCGTGGGGCAACTCGATCCCGGTGGCCGCGGTCCCAGGATCGGGTTGACCTCGCCGCTCCTGCCAGCCTGCCTCGCGCCGAAGTCCCCGTCCAGGCTCAGCGTCATTGCCAACTAGGTTCCGCACCCTCGAGCAGCTCGTGCGAACTCCGAGCGCGTGGCTCACATCCGGTTCCCTGCCACACCGTCAACAACGCGCTCCTCCGCGCTGAGCGCGTGCCTGAGCGCGTTCACTCTGAGAGTTTCGGCCGGCTAAGCCAGGCGGCACCGGGGGGCACCGCTGCGGGTCTCGCTTGACGTCAACGCATACTCGGTATACCGTCCCGTTTGCAGAGGCAATACTCAGTATTATGGGACATCGCAGAGGGGACCGGGATGTCGATCCGACGGGGTTTGTTGGCGCTGCTGGCGCAGGAGCCGATGTATGGCGCGCAGCTGCGCAGCGAGTTCGAGTCACGCACCGGCGGCACCTGGCCGCTGAACGTCGGGCAGGTCTACACGACCCTGGCCCGGCTGGAGCGCGACGGCTTGGTCGAGGCCGCCGGGGGCGCCGACGACGAGGGCCGGATCGGCTATCGCCTGACCGACCAGGGACGGGCCGAGGTGCAGCGTTGGTGGACGGCCCCGGTCGACCGTGGCGACACCCCCCGCGACGAGCTCGTCATCAAGCTCGCGCTTGCAGTCACGGTGCCGGGCGTCGATGTACAGCGCCTCGTCCAGACCCAGCGGACCGCGACGCTGCGTCACCTGCAGGACCTGACCAAGCTCAAGCGCGCGAGCTCCGAAGAAGCCGGCGGACGCAACGAGCTGGCCTGGTTCCTGGTCTTGGACAATCTCGTCTTCGCCGCTGAGGCCGAGATCCGCTGGCTCGACCACGTCGAGTCCCGGCTCGCTCGGGAGGCGACGCGTGCTCCCGAGGTGCGCACCCGCGACACCGAGAGTTCGTTTGACGACCAGTCCTCAAAGCGAGCGTCGCGATGACTACTAGCCCAATTCTGTTGCTGGACAATGTCTCTCGTGTTCACGGCCATGACGAGACCGCGGTACGCGCGCTCGACGGAGTGACACTCAGGGTGCATGCCGGTGAGTTGGTCGCGGTCATGGGGCCGAGCGGCTCCGGCAAGTCGACCCTGCTCAACCTGGCCGGCGGACTGGACCAACCGACTGTCGGCCAGGTCTTCGTGGAGGGCGCCGACGTGGGGGCCATGAGCATGCGCGACTTGGCCGCTCTGCGCCGGCGGTCACTGGGTTTCGTCTTTCAGGACTTCAACCTGATCCCGTCCCTGACCGCGGCCGAGAATGTCGCGCTGCCGTTGGAGCTCGACGGGCTGCGCGTCAGGAAAGCTCGGCGGATCGCCCTGGACGCCCTTGAAGCTGTGGGGATCGCGGATCTGGCCGACCGTTACCCCGAGCACATGTCCGGGGGCCAGCAGCAGCGCGTTGCTATCGCCCGCGCCCTGGTGGGAAATCGGAGACTGGTCCTGGCCGACGAGCCGACTGGCGCGCTCGACTCCCAGACCGGCGAGGCCGTGCTCCGTGTCCTGCGATCTCGGTGCGACGCCGGCGCCGGTGGGCTGCTGGTGACCCACGAAGCCCGGCACGCCGCATGGGCCGACAGGGTCGTGTTCCTGCGCGACGGTGTCGTGGTCGACAGCACAGGGACCCCGCCGGGCCCGGAGTCGCTCCTCGACTCCGTCGGAACGATCTGACGTGGCGACGGGGGACGCCACGACGGACCGTTCCGGCGGAACACCGTCAACCCCAAGCCGATTCGCACGTTGGGTGGCCGGGTGGCGGGTCGCGATCCGGATCGCGCGGCGTGACGCCCGGCGCTATAAGTGGCGCAGTGCCCTGATCGTGGCGATGGTGGGACTGCCAGTGTTGCTGTTGACCAGTGGCATCACCTTGATGGCCACCACTGACGTCAGCATGGCCGAGTCGGTGCCGCGCGTCATGGGTTCCGCCCAGGCCCGGATCTACATCAACGGCCCCGGCCGCCAGGTCCAGTCACCGGACAGCCAGTTCAACCGCAACCTGAGCGCTGGCGTGCTCGCCGTCCCGGGACTCGCGCCGGACTCGGCCTGGACCATGAGCAAGGTGCAGAAAGTCACGGGCGGCCGGGTCATCCAGACGTTCGACGCCTGGCTGCGGGTCACCTTGGGCGACCGCCGGCCGAGTATGCAGGTGCTGGGCATCGACGCCCGCGATCCACTTGCCCGGGGGATGACCGAGCTTGTCTCCGGCCGGTGGGCCAGCACAACGTCCGAGATCGTCGTCACCAAGGCCGGGATCGCGAGCGGCCTGCCGCGCCAGGGAACAGTGACGGCCGCCGGTGCGGACGGCAAACCGTGGCAGCTGAGCGTGGTCGGCGTGGCCACCGGGCAGACCGGGTCCGGGCCGCCCTTCCTGGTCGCACTGCCGGGCTTGGTCACGAGCGTGGGAGACCAGTCACGCGTGTCGGCGGCCTTCCTGGTCGGGCGCACCGATCCGCTGACCTGGCCGGACGTGCGCCGGTTGAACGACTACGGGCTGTTGGTCCAAAGCCGACAGGTGTTCCTGAACCCGCCACCACCGGCCGAGTTGGATCCGCAGATCGCGCAGATGGTCGGCTCGACCCAGCGGGGTCAGAACCTTTTCCTGCTCATCGCCGCGGTCGGCATCTTCATCGAGACCACTCTGCTAGCCGGTCCGGCCTTTGCCGTCAGCGCGGCCCGCCAGCGCCACTCACTGGCCCTTGCCGCGTCCAACGGCGCAGAGGCGCGCCAGCTCCGGCGATACGTCCTCGGGCAGGCCGTGGTGCTGGGCGTCGTGTCGGCGGCCGTCGCCGTGGTCGCGGGCCTGCTCCTGACGCTGGCCGGGCTCACCTGGTGGATGGCCGGCCACGCCGACTTCGCCACCGGGCCCTTCGAGGTCTCCTGGCCCCGCGTGGCCGGGGTGTTCACCTGTGCGGTCGTCGCCTCAGTGGTCGCCGCCCTGCTCCCGGCCAAGGGCATCGCCCGCCTTGACATCGTCTCGGTCCTCGCAGGCCGCACAGGCGACCAGAGGGTCCATCGCGGCCTGCCCATCGCCGGAGTCGTCGTCATGGCCCTCAGCTCGATCGGGCTCATCTTGAGCGTAGCTGCTGCCGCGAAGGCCGGTCTGGGTACGCAGGGGCCACTCATCGTGGTCGGCGCTGTCGGCCTCGTCCTGGGCTGCCTCATGGTGATCCCGGCGATCCTGACCTTCGTCGGCCGACTCGGCACCTCTCTGGTGCTGCCCCTGCGACTGGCCGCACGTGATACGGCCCGTCAGCGCGGACGCTCGACACCCGCGGTCGCCGCGATCATGGCCGCCGTCGCCGCCCTGACGGCGCTGAGCATCAGCGCGGCCAGCTACACGCAACACAAGCAGGACAGCTACCAGCCCCAGGGGCCGATGGGCCGCGGGGCGATCTCCCTTACTGGCGGCGAGGCAAGCCAGCGCGATGTCCTTGCAGTGCTGGCCCGGTTCGCGCCACAGCTCGAGGTGGATCCGGTGGGCTACCTCGCTAGCAACGCCGCCATGGCGAACAGCGGCAACGTCCCGTGGGTCAACCTGGTGCCACCCGGTTGCACCGAGGCCCAGATATTGGCCGTCTTGCAGACCTCCAAAGACAACGGGACCGCCGCCAGCAGAACAGCGCCCAACCGCTGCGAGAACCTGAGCAACCAGACCACAATCCACGTGGGCAGCCTGTCCAGCTATCCGGCGGCGCTGCATCTGTCGAAGTCTGAGCGGGCCGTGCTCGAAGCCGGTGGCATGCTCATCACCGATCCCAAACTCGTTCAGGACGGCCAGGTTCGTCTTGTCGGCGGCACCGCGACGCTGGGTGCCTCCGAGGTGATCGCGGGGTACGCGATAACCCGGCGCACGGATATTCCCGCCGTGGTCGTGGACCGGCGGGTCTGGGCGACGGCCTTCACCGGGGAGCCGGACAGTGCCTGGATCCTGCCGGACACGGCCAAGAAGCTTGGCTGGCCAGTCCAGATCCAGGCGTTCAACCTCACCTCGCCCACCGGCACGATCTCCCCGCAGGTCGAGAGTGCCGTGGCCGACCGACTCGGCGACGGCGCTTCTTTCCAGGTCGAGCGCGGCTTCCAGAACCCATTCGCGCTGATGCTGATCATCGCATTCTTGGTCGCTGGGCTGCTCGTGCTGATCGCCTCGCTCATCTCCACAGCCCTCTCACTCGCCGAGTCTCAGAACGACATGGCGACCCTTGCCGCAGTGGGGGCCACCCGGCATACCCGAAGAGGCATTGCCGCCTCCCAGGCACTGGTCGTCGCAGCGTGCGGCGCCCTGCTAGGCCTAGCCGTCGGCATGATCCCAGGGATCGCGAGCACCTGGCCGCTGACGGCTCGCGGCTCGCTGCCCCCGACCATCGCCATCCCGTGGCTGCCCCTCATAGCGGTCTGTGTCGGGGTGCCGTTGCTGGCCGCCGGGCTCGCGTGGATCGCGGTCCGGCGCCGTCCCCAGATGACCCGACGGCTCGCCTGAACTCATTCGCGGCCTCCAGGCGGGTCCTGCGGCCTTGGCACTGGTTGCGGTGTTGCGCAGTGAGCCGGCCGACGACTGCCGTTCGAGGAGACGTCTCAACCAGCTCAATCGATCGCTCGGCCAACACACACATCTGCCGCTGGTCGCGCGCTCATGTGCGCTCGTGCATTGCATCGAGGGCCCCAGAATCATCGGCCGCCTCGAGATGTCTTCGATCCGTCGAAACGGGGAGGTTGTGCGTTGCTCGCGTTTCACTCGGTCAGCACAAGCCAGGTCCTACCGTCGATGAGTTCACGGGCCGCGTCGAGGTGTCCGGCGTGGACGGCTGTCTCGGTAAGCACGTGCAGGATGACCTCGCGGACGTTGTCGAGCCGCCAGTCGCCGAAGAGCTCTTTGGGCCACCAGGCGGGCGAGGCATCTAGTGGGGTGGCGATGATGATGGCGTTCGCGAGGTCTATCTGCTGCCGGTACATGTCAAAGACCACCTCGACCGGCACGTCGGGGCCGACTTGCCAGGCATCGTCGGGAGTCTCGGTTACCTCGTCGATGACGATCTGTTCGCCAGAGACGATGCCCCGGAACCAGAAGCGCTCGTCATCGAGGGCGAGATGTCGTAGTAGTCCCAGGCAGCTCCATCCCGAGGGCAGCACCGGCCGCCGTAGGGCCTCCTCGTCCAGACCCTCCAAGATGCCGAGCACGTGCTCACGCTGAGCGTTGAGGTAGGCAAGGAGCGTCCTGTTCTCCGTACCAGGTGACGGTTGAGGCATTGGTTCCCTCTCTGGTTGTGGCCAGCCACCATCGCACATGCCGCTGACAAGCTGGCGGCTCACAACAGTTCCTCGCCGAACGTAGGCGGCATGGGTAGTCGAAGGGCTGGGCCGCGAGGGCCGACCCTTCGATGTGGTGACAAACGCACTCAACTGCCGCTGGTCGCGCGTTTGGGTCACAAAGCAGATTCGTCATGGGCGCGCCGACCGGACGTCGTGCGACGACGCTGCGCGCTGGACGAGTGTCACGAACGGATCCTCGTCCAGCTAGATCGAGGAAACTGCCAGGGCTGATGCCGTGTAGGGGTGCACAATGCTCGGATGTGGACGTCTCAGGTGCGGGTTCTCGACGACACCGCCCCTGCAGCGTGGCTGGAGGCGCGCCTGAGCGGGGAGTTCGGTGCCGTAACCCGGACCGTTCCGGATGGCTACCCCGCCTACGCACGGATCCTTCATCCGCCTCGAGACGACGACGACGAACCGGTCACCTGGGCCGAGGTAGCCGCCACCACCGGGCGGACGGTGCACGCTCTGGCCCAGTGGCATGCGGTGGTCGACTCCCCGGACATGGTCAACAACGTCGGGGAGTCGCGCTGGCCCTACGGCTCACCCAGCACGGGCTCGCTCGACGAAGAGGCCCTGAGCCCGCTGTGCGACGTGCTGGCCGCTCACACCACCACACCGGGCGACTGCTTCTACGGGCTCTGGGAGGGCTGGGGTTGGATCCACGGCAGTCCGGCCATCGCCACCCTCGGGTCACGCGAGCCGGTCGCCTCCCTCTTTACCGCCCAGGAGTTGGCCTCCCCCCGCGTTCACCTGCCCAGCCGGGACTACCTGCTGCTGCGCGGCCCCCTGTCAGCGGCCCTGGCACTCAGCTGCTACGGCGAGAGCTGGCCCACCTGGCAGTCACCGAACCAGCTCCGCGCCGAACTGCCTGTGCGCCGGATCTGTGCCGGATGAGACGGCCCCCGGCTCCCACTGGGCGGTAAGACGCACCTGTGCGGTGCGGCAGTTCTGAGCCACAGATGTCGGCGCGGCTGTGGCCGGCGACGCTGAGGGAACCTGCCCCGCCTGTATCGACAACGGACGACCGTCCGACACGCACCCAGCAAGCACCCCAACCAGGGCGAAGACCACTACCGAAGGCGCCCATGACTTCGACCGGAACGCCATGCCTCGCGCGACACCGCCCTGGGCGCCGCGCCTCTTCAAGCATTCCCGTCGCATCACGGCAGTCTGGCCGAAGACCAGTCCCCGATATGCAATATCCGCAAATGCCGCATTTCGCGAGGGTGGACGACATGCGACGCCGCCAAGGACCGCACCTTCAAGACGTCCGTCCGAATCAGGGCACTGCCATCGGGACTGCTCAGAACCGCAGACGGCCGTCGTTGTGAATCACCAGGACCGTCCCGGCTGACGATCCGTGAGCTATGCGGCCGACAGCGCCGACGAGCGGAGGGTCCCGATTCCGGGGCCTCATTGGACGTGAGCCACTAACACTCCGACAATCTCGCCGGCGGCCTCGACGAGCGGCGGCCCCCGCTCCTACACACCATCATGGGTGGCCACTCGCGATCACTTTGCCACCTTCGCCGTTGCTGTTCGGAATGAAGTTCGTCAGTGGAGGCTGCTTCGAGCCCGCCCTCTCCCATAGAAGCAGGCGCAGTTTCCGACGAATGCGCCGCCCGAAAGCGTGCGACGGCTGCCCTTCAACTCCGCCGACGGGCCCAGTGATCCCTAAACTGGTCACGCGTTAATTGTCCTCCTCGGCGACGATTTGGGCACCTAACGCGAAGAAGTCGTCTTCACGGATTGAGCGGCGAACGTCTTCGACGCGCCCGCGCCTATGATCGTCACGCGTTGGCTACCCGAGCACGCGCAGCAGTCCGTCGCCACCACCGGAGCGCGCGAAGTGTTTCCCGTGGCTGCCCAGCCATACGGGCTGCGCCAGGGACGCGTGGTCGACCCGTTCGGGGACCACTGGCTCATCGGGCGCCCGCTCACGGAGTGACCTGCCCCGGCCCGTGCGAGGGCAAGGCAACGCGCTCGGTGCCCAGCCCGTACCCAAGACGCGAGTGGTCACTCTCAACCCGTCGCTCAGCGCTCCCCGGAACGCGGCCTCGATCACGAGCTTCAACCTGCGTCTTTTCGCCGCCTGTCGGCTGGCCTGGCTTTCCGCTCATGCCGAATTGAGGATGTCCGTATCGCCACGTCCGTCACCGCACTTGATTGAGAAGCCCCATAATCTGAGCATGGCCAAGTCGAGCACCACCCCAATGAGATCCCGCCTAGAGCGAGCGCGCTCGGCGCAAAACGGTATCCGGCTCGCGCGCTCCATCCCCGGCACTGATGTCATCAAGGCGTATGTGCTCGACGTCGGTTCCAAATGGGTCCTGATGGCCGCAGTGCCTGAAGTGCGAGTGGACGGTTACGTGGCGGTACGAATCAGAGATGTCGACCGCATCCAACCATTGATAGGCGATGGCGATATCTTCTACCGCAAAGCGTCAGAGCTAGCCGGAGTGTGGCCACCGGCTCTACCAGCACACCCGATCGACCTGAGCACTACCCGCAGTCTCATCGAGACCGCGCATGCTCACGCAACCTTGGTGAACCTGCGGATCGAGCACGAGAACCCCAACGCCTGCTACATCGGCGTTCCAACCAGGTGGAGCCCGAAGAAGCTGTGGCTGCACGAGGTGAGCCCCCAAGCCATATGGGACGACACAGACTTCAAGTTGCCCTACTCAGACATCACACGCGTCGAGTTTTCCAGCACCTACGAGAACGACCTACTTCTCGTGGCTGGTCCTCCACCCGACAGGTGAGCATCCGCCATTGTCCGCGAACTACCGGATTTGCCGCTGGTCGCGCGCGCGGTCGTGCCGCGATGGGCGCGCGTTCTTGCTGGTAGGCCGATGAGCTGCCGACGCCAATCGGTTGGCGAGTGGGCGGTCAGAACTCGTATCGTCTGCGTGTGCCTATGTCCCCGAGTTCTTCCTGCAGTGCGCTGCTGATCAACGGCACGGTGGGGGCTGGCAAGACTTCGGTCGCCGAGATGGTGGGTGACCTGCTGACTGAGGCAGGCGTGCCGAATGCAGTCATCGACTTGGACTGGCTGCGACGGTCCTGGCCCAGCCCTGAAGGCGATCGATTCAACACGGCAATGGCATTGCGGAACCTGTGTTCGGTGGCTCGCAACTACCGGGATGCCGGCGCAGTCCGGATCGTTCTGGCTGGCGTCATCGAGACCAGAGTTGAACGCGACCGCCACCAGGACGCGCTCGGTGTTCCCCTCTCAGTGTGCCGGCTTCGCGTGGACCTTCCACTGGTGTGGCCTTGACCCCGTT